>NZ_JAQMTM010000110.1:0-5560 GCF_028331085.1 Anabaena sp. CS-542/02 | reverse complement strand
TATAAAATCTTCCTTGTCCACTTTCCTTCCTTGTCTTCCTAGTCTTGCCTTCACAGATCATATTAAAAACCTACCCTTGCAAGGAGAGGGTGGGGTCAAACAATAGTTGATACACTAATCATGACTTGACAAACATCCTCTAAGGAGCGAGCAACAAGATTCTTTCTCTCCCTCCTTAATAGGGAGACGATGGGCGTGAGGTTTCATAGGACTTTCTCCCAGAAATCAGATGCGGTCTTTTAGTCATGCTCACAAAAATGGGTAATCTCATCTGTTGTTATTACCCATTAGCCACCGGACAAAAGACTAAAGCCTTTTTCAGGCTCATGAAGTACACACCAATTCCCTATTCCCTATTCCCTATTCCCTATTCCCTATTCCCTCAAACTAAAAAAAATTGTACCTCACGAGCATGGGAAATGCTATATTAACAAACTAACGTATTTTCACAGCCGTACCTGTGGCGGTAATTAGCAGCATCACCCCGGTCTGTTCAACATTGATATTGATCGTACCAGTATGAAATTGAATACCAATTACAGCATCTGCACCTAAACCCTGTGCACGTTTTTCTAATTCTTCTATGGCTTTGCGTTGTCCCTGCTCAAATAGTCGCTCATAACTAGCAGTACGCCCACCGATAATATCTCGAATGCTGGCAAAAAAATCGCGGATGAAATTACTCCCGTAGACAACTTCCGCGGTGACAATCCCTAAATATGATTCAATAATGGCACCTTGAATCACATCAGTTGTAGTTAAAATCATAAATTAACCCTGTAATAGCAGATTAGTCTTTGGCGGGTGTATGTCGTGTATTGTCCGTCATTTATACCCTTAGTTATTCTATTATTGGTAATAAAAAACTTATATTTACGATGAGAAAAACTCATTAAACTAGGCGTTTTGTCCAAATACTTGATTGATAGGATATACTGAATACTTTATATTGAATATCAACTCAGGCTGTCTTGTCCTGTAAAAAAGTATCTGAATTAACCAGATATTTAAATTTGGCCAGAGTAAATAAATGTGGTTCTCAAAACTGAGAATTTTTGTTTTAATGTACAAAAAAACCTCCCCTATAATTTACGGAATTTTACTATGTACAAGCCCATTTCACTTGTAGTTAGTATTCTATGCTTAGGACTGACTACCGTTAGCACCCCCTCCATGGCTCAGAGCCAAATACTGATGGCGCAAACCAATAACTCCCAAGTTAGGAGACTGTTTGAGGAAGGGCAGAAACTGGTAAGAGACCAGGACTATAATGGAGCGATCGCCATTTATCAACAAGCGGCTCAGATAGAACCAAAGAATGCCAGAATTCATTCTGGGATAGGCTACCTGTATGCTAAACAAGGAAAATTTCCAGAAGCCCTAGCCTCCTATCGTCGAGCGATCGCTATTAACCCGAATAATAGCGATTTTCATTACGCTATAGGTTACATTAAAGTTAACTTGGGTGACATTAATGGGGCGAAAGAGTCTTACCGTCGTGCTATCCAACTCAACCGTAACCATTTAAATGCTTACTTGGGATTAGGTTTCACCCAATCTCGTCTGGGAGACTTTACTGCTGCTAATTGGGCTTACGAACAAGCAATTAAACTAGACCCCAATAATCCCCAAACTTATGAGTTGATGGCTAAGATGTATCAACAGCGAAGAAATACAGCCCGCGCCAACCAATTACTGCAGACAGCCCGTAACTTGTATCAACGGCGAAATGACACCGCTGGAGTTGATAGGATTAATGGGATGTTGAGGGACCTAGGGGGTTAATTAACAACTTTTTCGACAGCACCCCAGTTACTAGCAATTGGCATTCGCCAACCAGTACCAAAGGCACGATCTGTAATTTTTAATCCTGGGGGTGCTTGTCTGCGTTTAAATTCAGCACGGGCGACCATTTGAATGACTCGATTGACAATGAACCGGTCATGGCCTGCGGCGACAATTTGGGCTGCTGATTGGTGGTTATGGATGAAGCGTTGTAAGATGTCATCTAAAATCTCGTAGGGGGGTAGAGAATCTTGATCAACTTGTCCGGGTTTGAGTTCAGCACTGGGTGGTTTGATGAGAATATTGTGGGGAATAATGTCGCCATTACTATTTAACCAGTGGCACAGTGAATAAACACGGGTTTTGGGAACATCAGCAATTACAGCCAAGCCACCATTCATATCACCGTAAAGGGTGCAATAACCCACTGCCATTTCTGACTTGTTGCCGGTAGATAATAACAGATAACCGAACTTGTTAGCGATCGCCATCAATAAATTACCACGAATCCGGGATTGGATATTTTCCTCAGCAATGCCAAATTCAGTACCAGCGAACAAATCCGCCAAGGTGTCATCGAACCCTGACATTAATTCCCCTATTTTTAAGATAGTAGTTTGAATACCCAAATTTTCCCCTAATGCCAAAGCATCAGTTACAGAATGCTCTGAACTGTAAGGAGAAGGCATCAGTACACCGATGACATTTTCCTTCCCGACGGCTGCGGCGGCGATGGCGGCGACTAATGCCGAATCAATTCCCCCACTTAAACCCAGCAAAACTTTAGAAAAATGACACTTTTGGGCGTAATCTCGCACTCCCAACACCAAGGCATGCCAAATTTCCTCCTCTTCTGACTGATATACTGGTGCCACAGAACTCAATTGTAAATCTCCCCGGGCTTGATCAAATTCAACTATGACCAAATCAGTGGTAAAACCACAAGCACGACAGACAATTTCACCCTGACGATTTAAACCAAAACTACGACCATCAAAAATTAAATCATCATTTCCCCCGACTTGATTGGTATAAATCATTGGTTGTGAAAAACGTACCGCACTATGATTTAGCATAGATTCTCGATACTGCTGTTTACCGACACTATAGGGTGAAGCTGACAAATTGACAATCAAATCTACACGCAAAATCGCTAAATCAGCAATAGGATTAACAGCATAATTACGTTTTCCTAAAAAGTCTTCATCGTTCCATAAATCTTCACAAATAGTTACACCAATATCAAGATTATCTAGTGTGAAATAATTAGCTTGTAGCCCTGGTTCAAAATAGCGGTTTTCATCAAAGACATCATAGGTGGGTAAAAGTCGCTTATGAAAAACTTGTTTTACTTTGCCATCTGTCAACAAAGCGATGCTATTAAATAAACTTTTTCCCCCAGTGCTATCAGCTTTTAAATTTGGGGAAACAGTTCCTACCAATACAGATAAATTGGGCGGTAAATCTGTAGCTAGCTGTTGTAATGTCATCGCCATAGCGTTGACAAAACTAGGATTTAGTAATAAATCTCGCGGGGGATAGCCACACAAGGAAAGTTCTGGGGTTAATAATAAACGCGCACCTTGATTGGCTGCTTTTTGGGCTGCTTCGAGAATTTTCTGAGCATTAGTGGGCAAATCACCAATAGTAGGATTTAGTTGAGCGATCGCAATTTTCATGGTTGGTATATAGCAATTTTTTCCTGTGTGAGGTACACCATATAACGAATTTCTCACAGATGCACAAAGATGAGGATAAGCTATTAAATAAAGACTAAAGGTTTATCTTTAAAAGGAGCAAACGCCTCTGCATCAAATTTATATAAACTAGCCGGACGACCAGCACCCCGTGATACTTTAATTCCCGTATCGGATAAAAAACCTAACTTGAGTAAACGCGCCCGAAAGTTAGAATAGTCGGCGAAATTGTCCCCTAAAACTGTGCTGTATAATTGATACAAATCATTTAAGGTGAAGCTGGCGGGTAGAATGTCAAAAGCTACGGGACTATACTCTAACTTATTTCTTAAGCGTCTGTGTCCATAAGCCAAAACTTGATTATGATCAAAGGCTAATTGCGGTACTTCTTTGACTGGATACCAAGCAATTCCAGTAACTTCCTCTGCAATTAGTTCTGCCTCTTCAAACCTGACTAGGGCAAAGTAAATCACGGATAGATAACGTACACCATAACCATTAGTAGTTTCTCTAGGGTCGCGATTTGGTCCGCCAAAGGTGTATAACTGCTCTAAATAGAGATTATTTACTCTAATTTTCTCTGCCATAATCCGATAAGCAGCATCTTCTAAGGATTCTCCTTTACGTACTAAAGTACCCGGAAGACTCCAGGAATTTAAACATGGTTCTTGCTGTCGCATGACTAAAAGCACTAGCAGCCGATTTTGAGCGGTATCTACAGAAAAAATGACGTTATCAACACCAACTTTAAAATCAGCCCAAGGTTGTTGATTTAGCAGACTTGGTATCTTTTTGTGGTTGCGTCCTGGCATTTGTACAAATGCTGTTGATGAATATAAGCGATAATTGGGGGAGTCAGGGCTTGAGTATCTCCATGTTCACGATAGGCGGTGGAGGAAACATCTATACCAGTTAAGCTAGCGATCGCAATTTGACCGCCTAGATTTTTCACCCGTTCCAAGCTATACTTATCTATGGCATATCCTGGTCGAGCCACAATTAATAGTTCTACTTGCTGCAACAAATTTTGAATACGATACCAACGCGGCAACTGATGTAATAAATCGGAACCAATCACCAATGTAAACTCAGTATCATCACCCCAGCGAGCCTGGGCTTTTTCCACAGTTTCCAGAGTTCTAAAGCTACTCAAATCCTGTTCTAAAGTAATATTGCTGCGTGGGGTATCGATATCCGCAATCAACAATTGTAGCATTGTTGCCCGATGTTCCAAAGGTGTTTTATGACACTTAAATGGATTATCAGCCGCCCAAACTGCTACCCAATCATAACCCTCAGATAACCATCTGAGAATGTTTTGATGTCCAGCCGTCGGCGGATCTGCACTAGTACCAAACAAAGCAACTTTCATATTTTACCTCTGGGTAATTTACCTATCACCTGCGTTTAAATAGCCATAATTAATACATTATAGGATTATAATCCTCCGTAGCAGTTGCCATACTAAAGCATTTTTCCCACCTCCTACCCTTTGTTATAGTAGATTTTACTATATATAATGTCAAATCAGCCCGGCATAAAGTTATATGAGTCCTCTAAACATAAATTTAACCATGGCGATTATTTGATAAATTGCCATTATTTATCTTTTTGTAATAGTGTTTTTTACCAAAATTTTCTGGTTCTTTCGGCATTTTTAT
This sequence comes from Anabaena sp. CS-542/02, assembly GCF_028331085.1. Lineage (NCBI taxonomy): Bacteria > Bacillati > Cyanobacteriota > Cyanophyceae > Nostocales > Nostocaceae > Anabaena > Anabaena sp. CS-542/02. The sequence continues at coordinate 417 of NZ_JAQMTM010000110.1, read as the reverse complement.
GGCTACTAGGGAAATCTAGTAACTTTTAATGAGTATAATTGAGTGATATCAATGTCTGTAATATATACTCTACAAGCATTTAAGCAATATCTAACATACTTTAATTATCACACATATTATATTATATATTATAAATATCATATTTTTTTAGGCGATCGCCATGAAATTTACTGTAGAGAAAATCTTGAATCTTCCCGATATGAAAGTATTAGATTTTCAAGAAATTGAAGGGGGAGAAATAATTATAACACTAGAAAAAGGGGTGAATCATTCGACTTGTCCATCCTGTGGACCACTCATAGTATACATCAGAATCACTGGCGGATGATCCATGATTTACCTTGGAGTAAAAAACCAGTTCTATTAAAAATAAATCGTCGCCAATTTAAATGTCACAAGTGTAAGAAAGTTTTTAGT
>NZ_JAQMTM010000109.1:0-25148 GCF_028331085.1 Anabaena sp. CS-542/02 | reverse complement strand
GAAGGGATGGACAAGGAAGATTTTATACGGACAATGGTTTTTTGACGGACTATTTTTGTGACTAAGAATACAGACTTTGTACTGTTTTCCTCCCTTGTCACCTTGTCCACCTTGTCCACCAAGTCTTGCCCTCACGACAATATAAAATACCTACCCTTGTCAGGGGAGGGTTAGGGTGGGGTAAAACAATATCTTATACATTAATCATCAATTTGAGCAGATCAAATGGCTCGGGAAAATCGCTGTTCTTTGGTTTGGTGATAATTGTCAAATATAACAGCAATATTTCTTACTAATAACCTACCAATATCTGTCACCTCTATGTCTTTGCTTGATATGTTCACTAGTCCATCAGCTTGGAGTTGTGCTAAAGCCTCTAGTTCATGGGTAAAATATTGATCGAAATTGATGTGATATTTATCTTCTATATTTTGCTTATGCAGATGAAAGTGAGACATAATACACATGATTACATCCCTTCTAATGATATCATCTTGAGTAAGTTTAACACCTTTACTTATAGGTAATGTATCGGAGTTGATCGCCTGATAATAATTCTTTAACTGCTTGTGGTTCTGTACATAAGCATCATGGAGCATACTGATGGATGTAGCACCAAAGCCTAATAGTTCGGTTCCTGCATGGGTAGTGTATCCCTGAAAGTTACGCTGGAGGGTACGATTTTGTTGGGCGACCGCTAGTTCATCATTTTGTTTAGCAAAATGATCCATACCAATAAAGAGATACTTACTATTTGTCAGTTCCTCAATGGTCATTTTGAGGATTTCTAACTTTTCCTGGGGTTGCGGTAATGCAGCTTGGGGAATATTTTTTTGTGCTGGTTTCATCCATGGTACATAGGCGAAGTTAAACACAACAATGCGGTTAGGATCTAATGCAATGGTTTTGCTGACTGTTTCCCGAAAGGTCTGGAGAGTTTGATGGGGTAAACCATAAATTAGGTCTACATTCACACTATCAAACTTGGCTGCTTTAATCCAACCCATGACATCAAACAGTAATTCTTCTGGTTGGAGGCGATTCACAGCGATTTGTACTTGGGGGTTAAAGTCTTGAATACCAAAACTAATCCGGTTAAACCCCACCTCACGCAGAAAGAAAATATAGTCTTTATCGAGATAGCTGGGATTAATTTCGATGGAAATTTCCGCTTGGGAATCAATATTAAAGTTATCTGTAATTTGTTTCCACAAAAATTTGACTTGTTCCTGATTTAAGTAGTTGGGTGTACCACCACCCCAATGAATTTGCAGGACTTTTCTGTCTTGATCAATTAAGCGTGCCATGTTCTTGATTTCTCGCGCCAAATGTTCTATATAAGGTTTGGCAATATTCTTGTTTTGAGAAATTACTGTATTACACCCGCAAAAGTAACAAGCAGTCTGACAAAAGGGGATATGGAAGTATAAAGACAGGGGAGATTTTCGGTAGTTGGATGCGGCGATGGCGGTGCGAAAATCACCTGCAATAAATTCTGTATTTAACTCCGTAGCAGGTGGATAACTTGTATATCGGGGTGCAGGAGTATCATACTTTTGGATCATATTTAGATCAAATTTAACACCAGGCAAGACAAAAACCATCAAGACCTCCAAAAAACTGTAACCATCCCGCCTCATGTAGCGCGGCGGAAATCAAACTACCAATACATTTCTCTGCTTTCGCTGTTGTCTAGTGTAAAGAGTTTCCCCAATGCGTGATGTGTTGACTCCCACCAAATAGGCTAAACTGTAGAAATTAGCTGCGATCATCATTGGTGGTAGGCATCGCATTATTGTTCTCTCATAAAATCATTTAACTATTAATATTTGTATAGCTATAAACTTATTAATATTTCTTTAGATTTGGCTGGCTTTTACTGTACACATTTAGCATCTGACTACAGAGCAAGTTTGTTAATAAATAGTCTCTCGGTTCCCTGGATTACTGGATAAAATCAGCATTAGCAATTGGTACTTAAGGTTATTTATCTAAAATTACTTTTCAATAATTTAACTGATGTGTGATTTTGATAATTTATGCTTATATAAATATGAAAAGATCAAACATGAAAGCAGTCTCATGGTTAAGTCTATTGAAACTCCCAACCCCAATTACACGAAACCAGGGATTAAAGCACCTGTTCAGGAAACTTTGTTAACGCCTCGCTTTTATACCACTGACTTTGAGGCGGTGGCTAATTTAGATATTTCCGCGCATGAGACTGAGTTGGAGGCTATTATCGCCGAATTGCGTGCTGACTATAACCGCCATCACTTCGTGCGCGATGAGGAGTTTCAGCAATCTTGGGAGCACGTTGATGGAGAAAAACGCCGCGCTTTTATTGACTTTTTAGAGCGTTCATGCACTTCAGAGTTTTCGGGGTTTTTGCTGTTTAAAGAATTATCCCGCCGACTCAAAGCTAAAAATCCCCTCTTGGCTGATGCTTTTAATTATATGGCACGGGATGAGGCACGCCATGCGGGATTTCTCAATAAATCTATGGCAGATTTTAATCTGTCTCTGGACTTAAGTTATCTCACTAAACACCGTACATATACTTTTTTCCCTCCAGAATGGGTAATTTATACCGTCTACCTCTCGGAGAAAATTGGTTACTGGCGTTACATCTTAATCCACCGCCATATACAGGCAAATCCTGAATATCAATTTTATCCTCTGTTCCGCAAGTTTGAAAGTTGGTGTCAGGATGAAAACCGTCATGGGGATTTCTTTAAAGCACTGTTGCGATCGCAACCAAAATTATGGAACAATTGGAAAGCACGATTGTGGGTGCGGTTCTTTTTGTTGACTGTATTTCTCACCCATACCATTACAGTATTTGAACGGGCTACATTTTATGAAGCCATTGGTATACACCCGCGCAAATACAATAATACAGTCATTCAGGAGACTAATAACACCTCAGCCAGGGCTTTCCCTATAATTTTAGATACTAATCACCCCGAATTTTTCTGGCGATTAGAACAGTGTTTCATCAACACCCAGAGACTGACGGAAATTAAGGAAAGTAATCGTCCTGGAATTATCAAGTTCTGGCAAAAAATCCCGCCCACTTTGGCGATTATTTCCCATATGTTACGTCTTTACTTGATCAAACCCATTGATACTGAATCAACACGCGCCACAGTTAGTTAAATTTATTCATGGTAGGTAAAACCCCATCTTTTTGAGGTGGGGTATGTCGGCATTTTCGTTATAATTTCCTCTAGTCATTGATAATTTATTCTAGGGAATATGGCAACAGAATTTACTAAGTATCATGGTTTGGGGAATGATTTTATTTTAATAGATAATCGCTTGTCATCTTTACCATTGTTGACTCCTGAACAAGCAGTTAAGTTATGCGATCGCCATTTTGGCATTGGTGCTGATGGTGTAATTTTTGCCTTACCAGGAGAAAGCGGTACTGATTATACTATGCGGATTTTTAATTCTGATGGTTCAGAACCGGAAATGTGTGGTAATGGTATTCGTTGTTTAGGCAGATTTTTAGCTGACTTAGAAGGGGAATCTAGAACCAAAGATTCATATCATATTCATACCCTAGCAGGTGTAATTACACCCCAACTCATGACTGATGGTCAAGTCAAGGTAGATATGGGTTTACCCCGGTTGCTAGCTGGGGAAATTCCCACAACCCTAGGGACTGCTCAGACAAAAGTGATTAATCAACCCTTAGAAGTAGCAGGTAAAACCTGGGAAGTTACCTGTGTAAGTATGGGTAATCCCCACTGTATCACCTTTGTGGAAGATGTCGCCGCCATTGACCTAGAAATTATTGGCCCTCAATTTGAACATCATCCAGCCTTTCCCCAACGGACAAACACGGAATTTATTCAAGTAGTCAGTCGAGACTATCTAAAGATGCGGGTGTGGGAAAGAGGAGCAGGTATCACATTAGCTTGTGGAACTGGTGCTTGTGCTTCCCTCGTAGCAGGGGTGTTAACCGGAAAATGCGATCGCACCGCCACTGTAGAATTACCCGGTGGACCCTTGCAAATTGAATGGTCAGAAACCGACCAACGAATTTACATGACAGGGCCAGCTCAACGAGTCTTTAGCGGTCAAATTTGAACTTTATTCCCCGATAAATTCTGACTACACCGGAGGTTATCCCCCTCCGGTTTTGCTTTTTGTGACTTTGATTACACAACCTTGCTACCCATAAACACAAAAAATATGTCTTAGGATAGATGCAATAAATTTTATACAATGTTAAAGATATAATTACTAGTTAAGTATATTTAATAACTCAAATAGCAATTGAAATCTCAATAAACCCGATGAAACAGAGGATATTTAAACCTAGTTTTTGAGTAATTAACAATTAATACAGTAACATTTCTTACTTATACATAAATCCATTAGCATGACCCCAACCTCTAGACCCTATATTATTCTTACCAATCAGGGTCAAACACTGCCGAAATTTGAACTTACCCAAAGCCAACATATCATAGGCAGAGATCCCCAACTAGCAGACCTATTAGTACCCGCAGACTGGAAAGTAATTAGTCGCTGTCAAGCTACTTTAGTGGAAGTTGACGGAAATTACTACATTTATGATGGCGATCGCCTTCAACCAAGTAGTAATAAACTCTTTATAAAGAATCATTTAATTAGTCATGATTTAGGATATTCCCTACAAAACGGAGATATTATTAAAATAGGTCAAAATTTTAATATTTTAGTAACATTAGAATTTTACAACCCTGGTAGTAGTTCTCATCACCATAAAACTTCATTTTTCTCATCCATCTCTCTCAAGGAAAAGTCAACTGTTGTGGGTAGAGACCCCACAGCTAACCTACAAATTATCGCCCCTACCATTTCCCGTAGACACGCGGTGATTGAATATATCAGATCAGGCGAATATATTTTGTATGATTGCAGTACTAATGGCGTTTTTGTCAATGGTACAAAAGTCAATGGCAAAATTCATTTCACCTCTGGTGCAATTATTAAAATTGTTCCTTATACTTTGGTATTACAAGGGGATGAATTAGTCATATCTGACACTGGTAATTATATTCGCATTGACGCTAAGAACATTTTTAGAGTTGTTAAAAATAAAAACTCGCAAAAAGTTTTACTCAATAAGATTTCTTTAGCCATAGAGCCAGGCCAACTAGTTGCTTTAGTTGGGGGAAGTGGAGCCGGTAAATCTACTTTAATGAAAACCTTATTGGGGATTCAACCTACAAACCAAGGCACAGTTTACATCAATGGAGAAAACCTCAGACAGAGCTTTAATATTTATCGCAATCAAATCGGTTATGTGCCTCAATCAGATATTATTCACAAGGAATTAACAGTTACAGAAGCTTTAAGATATGCAGCTAAACTCAGACTTCCCCCCGATACTGATCTAAATTCGATTATTCAAAAAACTCTCACTCAAATTGAAATGTTAGGCTGTCGGGATGTGTTAGTTAAAAACCTCAGCGGTGGACAATTAAAGCGAGTTTCCATCGGAGTAGAGTTATTAGTCGATCCCAAACTATTTTTTCTAGATGAACCCACATCAGGGTTAGACCCAGGTTTAGATAAAAAAATGATGCAACTGCTCAGAAAGTTGGCTAATCAAGGCAGAACCATCATTTTAGTTACCCATGCTACAACTAATATTGATCTGTGTGACCGCATTGTATTTCTCGGTCAAGGTGGTAACCTATGCTACTTTGGCTCATTTGAGGATGCCTGTGTATTTTTTAACTTAACTAACAAAGATTTCGCAGATATTTATATCGAGTTGGATAATCAAGAAGTTGTCATGAGAACTGCGGAACTATTTAAGCAGTCACGGTATCAAACCCAATATATTGACCAACGCTTGGGTATGAGCAATTCCCACATCATCACAACCAAACCTTGCCAAGTTCAGGCCTCTTTAGTGGATCAAACCTGGATATTAGCCCAAAGATACCTACAGTTAGTGATTCGAGACCGAGTGAACTTAATTATCTCCCTAGTCACTGCACCCCTTGGTATTTTACTGATTAATTTAGCCATAGCAGATCAAGAACCCTTTATTCTCGCTACTGAAGCTAACCCTAAACTAGCTCCCCTAGCTCAAACTGTGGTCTTGGTCTTTACTTGTGCTGCTATTTGGATAGGTTTAGGTACTTCTTTACAAGAAATTGTTAAAGAAAATGATATTTATTTAAGAGAAAGACTAGTTAATTTAAACGCTTTTAGCTATTTAACCTCAAAGGTATTAGTTCTTTCCGGAATAGCTTGTTTACAAACCATAATCATGGTCATTGCTATTCTCATCAGTTTTGCTGCGCCAGATTCTCTAACAGTTCCCTGGTTTTATGGCGTTTCTATTACCAGCTTTTTGACTTTATTTTCTTGTTTCTGTCTAGGGCTAATGGTTTCTGCTGCTGTTAAAAACAGCACCCAGGCTAACAGTGCTCTAGTAGTATTACTACTACCGCAAATCATTTTCTCCGGAGTCCTCTTTAAAACTGAAGGAATCAGTAAATACCTTGCCTGGTTAATGGTTAGTCGGTGGTCTGTGGGAGCTTATGGGTCTTTGGTGAATATCAATGCTTTAGTCCCAGAGCCTATTTTACTTCCTGATGGTACTAGCATCCCAGCACCATTTGCTATCACCGATGTCTATGAACCCAGTTGGCACAATCTCAGTCTCAACTGGAAATTATTGCTCTTGCATAGCCTAGTTTATCTGATAGTTACGTTAATCATTCAAAAAAAGAAGGACATCCTCTAATTAGAGTTTAAAAATTACCCAATAACTACCAATGTTTTTTCATCATGCCAAATCATAAATATTTCGCAATAATCATCTTAATTAGCACAATTTTAGGAATAATCACTTCGTACTTTTTGTTTGATTATCAAAGTAACAGACGAAATATATCAAATTCTGCTTTCAAACAGCATCTAGAACAGACCGAAGTTTCTACTTTAAGCCCATCTAAGCCTGAACCCACAGTTGCTAAAAATTCGCAACCCCATGGTAATTCCTCACCTCAAGTGAGTTATGATAATTTAATTCTTGTCAAAGCTAAACAAAGTTTATATAAAGCTATTGAGCAGCTAAATACTATTAATAAAAATGTAGATCCACAGGAAGGTTTAAAAATTCTTAGCCAGGTGATTAATCATTTAGAACTATCTCAAAAATTAATGAGATCAATACCTTCAAATACCACTATTTATAATGATGCTAATCAACAGCTATTAGTTTTACAAGAATATCAATTAGCAGCTAAAGCTTGGGAAAATTATTTTCAAACAACCATTCAAGATCAAAAAAAACCACATAAACCACTTATTGACCTATCTCTTAACAATAAGTCTACTTTTTTAGCAGCCATGAAAAGCAAAGCTGTAGCCTTAACCTTCGATGATGGTCCAACAAAGGAATACACACCCAAAATACTAGCTATACTCAAAAAAAATCAAGTCAAAGCTACATTTTTTGTGGTTGGTAAACAAATTGCAGAAAATTGTGAGATTCTTAAAAATATTTATCAGGATGGACATGAAATTGCCAATCACAGCTATAGCCACCCTATATTTACTCAGATTTCCCCTGCTCAACAACATCAGGAGATTATTAGTAATGAACACAGTATTAACCAATGTCTGGGGATGGATTATCCCACTCAATGGTTTCGGGCTCCCTATGGACGTCAAAATACACAGGTATTAGACATTGTTCATCAACTGGGACTAAATAGTGTTCAATGGGTAGTTGACACTAATGATTGGAGAAAAAGCAGTTCAATTTCTTCTATCATTCATGCTGTCAGAAACGTCATTAACCCTGGTGTAATTTTGATGCACGATGGCTTTCTGACTAATCCCACCTTGATCCATCCCGATGAAAGCCCCAATCGTCAAAACACTGTTGACGCCATACAACCTATCATTAGCAAATTAAAAAGCCGAGGTTTCCATTTTGTTATTCTCAGTGAAGCTTTAAAATAAAAATCACAACCAAGATTATCTAAGTAACAAATTTATTTGGCATTAAACAAAGCTCAGTTCCCACAATCAAATAGAAGTTATATATGCAGAACTTACTCGTTAATCGTTATGAAATCGTTAGTCCACTGGGTTCCGGTGGATTTGGTGAAACCTTCCTAGCTCGGGATACTCAAATTCCCTCCCAACGTTTGGTGGTGTTGAAGCGCCTTAAACCTGCTCACCAGAGTCATCATAGCTCCACAGAAATGATTGAAAAACTCTTCGGTAAAGAAGCAGAAGTGCTAGAAGAACTCGGAAGCCATTGTTCTCAAATTCCTACTTTACTCAGCTACTTTGCGGATCAGGGTCAATTTTATTTGGTTCAAGAATATATTGAAGGTAAAAACCTGGCTCAAGTGGGAATCATTAGCTCAGAGCAAGCAGTCGCTATTCTCACCTCTTTACTTAATACCCTGAAATATATTCACAGCAAAAATATTATTCATCGAGATATTAAACCAGAAAATATTATCCTACGAGACAGCGATCGCTTACCTGTATTAATTGACTTTGGCGCAGTCAAAGAAACTATGGGAGCAGTCACCCTCGGGTCAGGTTCCACCATCAGTTCAGTCATAGTAGGAACTAGAGGCTTTATGGCTCCCGAACAGAGCGCCGGGCGAACAGTATTTAGTACAGACCTCTATGCTCTGGGACTAACAATGATTTATACCCTCACCGGAAAATTACCAATTGAGTTTGACACTAGTCAACTTACAGGGGAACTGGATTGGCATAGTCATGTACCCAATCTTGAACCTAAATTGGCAAAGGTGTTAGATAAATCTATCAAGCTAGATTTATCTAGTCGGTATCGAACAGCAGCAGAGATGTATCAAGACTTACATTTAGTAGAAAATAATACATCAATATTACCACCCAGCCATTTAAACACAGTCATCATATCACCAAAATCCGATACCCTTCCACAAACCCTGATCAATACAGAAGTAGAGAGTAAGCAAATACCGACTGAAAAAACAGCTAAGTTTTCCAATTTGAAGTTAAGAATGATCATCATAACTGTTGTGTTAACTGCTTTAGGATTAGGTGGCGGATTTTTTGTGACACGAGAAATTCTAGAAGCCCAACAAAATGCAGTTCAAGCCCAGCAGGAAAAACAAGAAGCAGAAGAAAAACGCCTAGAAGCAGAACAAAGAGCCGCTCAAGCAGAGAGAGAAAAGCAAGAAGCAGAACAAAAACGCCTAGAAGCTGAGAAACAACAAGCTCAAGAACAGCGACAACGTTTAGCCGCAGAAGCTCGACAAGCTAGGGAAGAACGCCAACGTTTAGCCGCAGAAAGAAAACGTTTAGAATCTTTAGCATCCACCTATGTCGCAAGTGTCAATACTGCAACTTCCAACACTACCATTAGGAATTCTAATTCTTCCCTCACATGGCGCTCAACTTGTGGCCATACCTATGTTTCTGGCGCTGATTGGTGGGCTGTCAAAGGTCCGTCCAGTGCCCTCAGTACAGTCAAAAATAATTATTGTGGCGATGCGTTGATTGTCGGTAAAGAAACCCAGGTTGCGAGTTTTACCTCAGAAATGGACGCTTGGAGTTTTGCCAATAGCTTAAGTAATGAATCAGGCTATCAATTTTGGGTAAGAAAAAGTCGTTAGTTTTTTTCACTCACATACTCCCCGGTTATCAACCGGGGACACCACCCATAACTACACATTAAAGCGGAATAGCATTACATCCCCTTCTTGCACAATATATTCTTTACCTTCACTGCGCACCAAACCCTTTTCCTTCGCAGCATTCATAGAACCATGTGTAACTAAATCCTGATAAGCCACAGTTTCAGCGCGAATAAATCCCCGTTCAAAATCTGAGTGAATCACCCCAGCTGCTTGGGGTGCAGACATTCCCTCGTTAATTGTCCAAGCGCGGGTTTCCTTGGGACCCGAAGTAAAATAAGTCCGTAAACCCAAAAGAGTGTAAGTAGCACGAATCAAAGATTTTAACCCGCCTTCTTCCACACCTAAAGAGGCCAAAAAATCCGCCTTATCCTCTTCCGGTAATTCCACTAATTCGGCCTCTACTTGTGCGGAAACAATCACAACTTGAGCATGTTCACCAGCTGCAACTTGTCGAACCTGTTCCACAAATTCATTACCCGTGGCTAATTCATCCTCAGACACATTCGCGGCGTAGATAATTGGCTTGTTAGTCAGTAATTCTAATCCCTTAATTATCTCCCCTTCCTCTGCAGATAAACTGACCTGACGGACAGATTTACCCTCGTTTAAAGCAGCAGCTAATTTTTCTAAAACTGTGATTTCAACCTGTGCATCTTTGCTCGTACGTGCTAGTTTGCGCGTGCGCTCAATTCGCCGTTCAATTTGTGCTAAATCTGATAACCCCAGTTCTAAATTAATGATTTCCATATCTCGCACTGGGTCAATAGAACCGGCTACATGGATAATATCATCATTTTCAAAACACCGCACCACATGGATAATAGCATCAACTTGACGGATATGGGACAAAAATTGATTACCCAGTCCCTCTCCTTGACTTGCTCCTTTAACCAAGCCGGCGATATCGACAAACTCCACCCGCGCTGGTATAATCTGAACAGAACTAGCAATTTTAGCCAGAACATCTAAGCGCTCATCCGGGACAGAGACAACACCGACATTCGGTTCAATCGTGCAAAAAGGGAAGTTAGCTGCTTCTGCTTTGGCGTTAGCAACCACAGCATTAAATAAAGTAGATTTTCCGACGTTGGGAAGTCCGACAATTCCGGCTCTTAGCATTTTGGATTTAAGATTTTGTAAACTACAAAGTTAATTTAAACAGGTTCTGGGATGGTTTGGGGGATTGCACCGGGAACAGTTTGTGTACTGGTACTGGTTCTAGCACCCAAATAGCAGTGGAATAAATCAGCTTAGGTGTAATTCCATTATTCGACCTTCCCGGGCTAAATGACAACCCAGAAAACCGAAATCTCCCAAAATGGCTAGACTTTGTCATAGTATTTTCCTCCTCATTAAGTGACCGTCAGAATCATCCCACCACAGATGATTATTTGCTGTGGCGTTGAATATTTCATTGCATTAATTTATTGATTAATTCATCTAATTTTAAAAGCTGCTCGGTAATCTGCTCTACCATGCTTAATTCATTTGCTGGGTCTGGTGGTTGAATAGTTATGTATGATGTAGCAGAGGTATGCGCTACAATACCTCGTTCTCTACCAAATGTATTCATGTTAGCCAGCCAAGCAGTATCTAAGTCATCAGTATCTATCCCTATGGGTAAGAGTAATGCTAAAATGTTAGCCTCTTTGACTCCATGATTATTATCAATAACCTTCTTAAAAGCCTTGATAGCCAAATCTATTTTCTTACTTATCTTAATTTTATCTAATGGAACTGTTTTATTCCCTTGTTTTGGTGTAAGTGTGTCTGGTGGTATCTCCATATTTTGACCTGAGAAGGCAATTAGACTGATCAAGGTCAAACAGGTTTTACCTCCGTTATCCCACATCTGTTTGGCATTTTGAGTAACTTCCCAAACTCTATCTTCAAGATAAGACTCAATTTCAGCATGGGCTAAAACTTTGTATGCAAGAGTTCTAGATAACTGCATTTTTGAATATAATCCTATGGGGCTAATCTTGGGGATAAAATGCCTTTTTAACCTCTTTAATTCTTTAATTAAACAACGGAACCTCGCGGATTTTGGCATATTTACAATCAAATCTACCTCAAACGGTTGAAGGAAATCCCATTGTTAGTAAATTCAGGTAGATTAAACTCTACATCTAAAACTTCTAATAATGTTTCACCCCATAACCTCAGACGATTGTAAGTTTCTCGCATATTCTTGGTGGTTCCCTCAACACCTGCCCTAAATTCAGGAGATGATGAACATAATATTTTAAATCCCTCCTCAACTTTTTCTTTATTTTTTTCCGCATTATCTCTTATTATTTCATCGGAAAAATAAAAAACCATCACATCTAAAATGTCTTTATTAAAACGTTTCCTATATGTGTTATCAGTTTTTAACCACATTCGACAAAAGTTTTTTTCCTCAAATATCTTAATAGTTGTATACACGGCTTGTTCAAATTGATTAACTACATATTCAATATCATAATGTCTTTGTTCCCAATCTTGGTTAAATCTCTGACAAGTTTCATCTAAAAATGCCTTCAAATTCCCGCGATATTCTGATAGAAAATAATGGAAACCCACATAACGTAAGAGTAACTCGACATCACGCATCCGAAAATCAGGGTTGGGTGATTTAAATATTTTTTTCAGAGCCTGACTTTTAATTGACTGGTCATCGAGAAAATTGATAAACTCCCCAGGATGTAATGCTTGTCTGAGTTCTTGTGCTGATAAAGGAGTGCTTTGTACATTCAGTCGGCGAAAAATTTTATACAAAAAAGTTTCGCTCTCCACATTCCGCAGTACTATGGTACGAATAGTTTGGTTATCAAGCTGATCAAGCTCTTTGTTGAAAAAAAGATGATTTTTTAAATCTTCATACGTACTACCATTCATATCAGTTCTGAACTCTAAATTTTTTAACGCAAAAGCATTATTGGGTGTTTCACTTCTACCATAAAATTGCAGAATTGTTAGTAATCTTTGCTTACCATCAAGAACTATAAATTTACCCCGCTCTTTCTGGGCTGCTAATACTATTTGTGGTATAGGCAATCCCAAAATTAGTGATTCGATGAATCGGCTCTTACGAGTGATATCCCAAGCATCTCTTCTTTGGAATCTGGGGTTTAGCTGGATGTTTTCACGCACTATTTGATCAAATATTGTCGCCGTTGTCCAGTCAGTACGAGCTACAACAATTTTTTGGATTTCTTCTAATTTGGATTTATGATTGATACCCGATTCAGATTCAATTTCTTGATCTTCATCTTCTTCATAAAAATTTACTTCTTCTTCTGGCATAACTGTAATCTATATAGAAACTTAAATGACAAGCTAGTATAGCTGATTAATTAATTATATTTTACACATAAATTTTTAATATTAACTTCAAGTCCGCTCCTTTTCTCCCAAATGCAAAATCAACACCAAACCCCCTTGTTAGATGCCTTAAAGGCTTATACAACCCAGGCTCACGCGCCTTTTTACACCCCAGGACATAAGCAAGGTATGGGCATTTCTCAACCCTTGGCTGACCTACTGGGTACAAAAGTCTTTCAGGCTGATTTAACAGAACTAGCAGATTTAGATAATTTGTTTGCACCCCAAGGGGTAATTCAATCCGCCCAAGCACTAGCAGCAGAGGCTTTTGGCGCATCACAAACATGGTTTCTTGTCAATGGTTCAACCTGTGGAATTGAGGCGGCAATTTTGGCTACCTGTAGTCCTGGGGATAAAATTATCTTGCCGCGTAATGTGCATTCATCGGCTATTTCGGGGTTAATTCTCTCTGGTGCTATTCCAATTTTTGTTAATCCTGAATATGACCCAGTTTCAGATATTGCTCACAGTATCACACCCGCATCTGTGGAAGCTGCATTACAAAAGCATCCTGAAGCCAAAGCAGTTTTAGTAGTCTATCCCACATATTACGGTGTTTGTGGAGATTTGCAAGCGATCGCCCAAATCACCCACCAATATCATATCCCCTTACTCGTAGACGAGGCACACGGAGCGCACTTTGCCTTTCATCCCCAATTACCCACCCCCGCCTTAGCCGCCGGCGCAGATTTAACTGTACAATCTACTCATAAGGTACTCGGTGCCATGACACAGGCATCAATGTTACACATCCAAGGACACAGCATAGATATTCACCGAGTCAACAAAGCTTTACAACTTGTCCAGTCTACCAGTCCTAGTTATATCCTTTTAGCTTCCTTAGATGCTGCACGTCAACAAATGGCACTACACGGAAAAGCTCTGATGTCTCGCACCTTGGAACTTGCAGATATAGCCAGAAGCAGAATCAGCAGTATTGCGGGATTATCGATGTTACAACTACCCAATTTAGACCAAACAAGGCTAACTGTGAACGTTTCCGGCTTAGGTTTCACAGGATTTGCAGCCGAAACAATTCTGGATGAACAACTAGGTGTTACCCCAGAGTTGGCCTCATGGCAACATCTCACCTTTATTATTACTCTAGGGAACACCTTAGCTGATATTGAGCAATTGGTGCAAGGTTTCACCTCTCTAGGGAAGATGAACCACCATTGTCATCCCCCAAGTGGTAAGGCGTTGATTGTCGGCGATAATTTAACAACCGTTTCCCCCCGTGAAGCTTTTTTTGCTGTGAGTGAAATTTTACCCTTAGCACAAACCAGCGATCGCATCTGCGCTGAAATTGTCTGTCCTTATCCCCCAGGAATCCCGGTTTTAATGCCAGGAGAATTGATTACTCCATCGGCGTTAGAATATTTACAACAAGTTCAAGCCATGGGTGGACTAATCACTGGTTGCGCAGATCCCAGTCTGAAAAATTTAAAAGTTGTTAAAAATCAATGCGGAACCTAGACAGTTCGCGAAACCTCCCCCATCTGGAGAAATACACAAAAGACACAAATCAAGAAATTAAAAAATAGCATATGGGAGCAAAAATTGATATCGTGTGCGTTAAATTACTTTTAATGCTGGCAAAACCCCAAGGATAGCCTTGAAGGGAATATACTTTGTTTAATCCCCATTCTCTCATTCACTACTTGTTATGTTTCTTTTTATTCAAGTTCTTGTGTGTGTCCTGTTGGTGATTGCTGTAGGTATGCGGCTTTCCCAAAGCGCTGATGTTGTAGCTGAGAAAACAGGCTTGGGGCGTACCTGGGTTGGTGGTCTACTTTTGGCCGGTGTCACATCATTACCAGAATTGGCTACAGGAGTCAGTGCAGTAACGGTATTAAACGCCCCAGATTTAGCAGTCGGGGGTATTTTGGGTAGTTGTCTGTTCAATTTAATGGTTTTGGGAATACTCGATCTTGTCAGCGGACGGGAGCCATTACTTAAACGCGCACCAGTGGGTCTGGGTTTGTCCGCTAGTTTAGGTTGTGCGATGTTGGGGTTAACTGCTGCGGGAATGCTATTAACTAACAAAGGAATTCATCTGGCTTTAGGATGGGTTGGTATTCCCAGTTTGTTATTAATCCTACTTTATGTAGTCAGCGCCCGGATCATGACACAGTTTGAAATCAGGCGAATGGCTGCGGCTATCTTGGAAGTGGAACCAGAAGCTGCTCAATACCAACATATTAAACGTGGACGAGCTTATCTGAATTTTACCTTACTTTCTCTAGCTACCGTACTTTTAGGTGTGTGGCTGGCGTATTTGGGGGATGAGATAGCGACAACCACTGGATTGGGACAAAGCTTTATAGGCTCCTTGTTACTAGCTGCGGCCACATCACTACCGGAAGTAGTGGTATCCCTGGAAGCAATTCGCATGAATGCAGTAGAAATGGCAGTTTCTAATATTTTCGGCTCTAATCTCTGGAATTTAGCGATTCTGGGAATTTACGATGTGGCGTACCTCAAAGGTGATTTGTGGTTGCAAATTAGTGATGTGCATCTGTTTACTGCTATTATTTCCATGATCATGACCTCCGTCGCCATTGTTGGACTAATCTATCATGCGGTCAGTCGCTCCCGGATGTATGTAACTTGGGATGGACTGACTCTGATCGCTCTCTACATTGGTGGGATGTATATCATATACCGCAATTGAGTCGCCATAGCTCCCGCGATCGCACTGGCGAACAGAGAAGTCAAGGCTGTACCAAATAGCCACCAAGCTGCATTAGCCACAATTCTCTTGGTTTCTTCAGCTTGAATTTGTGCTTGTTCTTGAATTGCTTGGAGGCGTTTTTGGGTTTCTTCCTGGAGGCGTTCAACTCTATGCAATATACTATCCCGCGCCGCTTCTATTTGGTTAATAATGCGGTTAGCATCCTCCGGGGAAATATCCTCACGAGAACTGAGAATAGCTACCAAGGTATCACGATTAAATTGATTCAGGCGATCGCGCAAAGCCTCAAATCCAGCTTGGGGATCATCGAATAATTTAGCAAAGTCTTGCTGAATGCTCTCATAGTTTAGTTCTGGACGCTCCAAGGAGTTGAGATAATCGCGAATTTTGGCAAAAACTCCCTCAATTACCGATTCTACCCTTTCCTGAACCTGCTGCCATTGCTGCACAACTGAATCACGCACCGACTCAATTTGATCCACGATGCGGTTAGCTTCCTCTTGGGAAATATCCTCCCTTTGAGATAATAAAGCCACAATTGTGGAACGGTCAAATTGCCCCAGGCGATCGCCTAAATTAGCCAATCCCACTTGTGGATCTCGCAGCAATAATTGCACATCACGTTTAATGCTTTCTGGGTTGAGTTCCTCTTTATCAGTGTGACGCAAATAATTTTCTAGATGAGCTTCAAAATCCCTAACTCTTTGAGCCGCACGACTAGTATAGCGTCGTGGTGTTCTAATTATACTATTAATCCCCAACTTTATCTGATCAATGATCTGATTAACTTGCGCCGGGGTCAAATCTTGACGTTGACTCAGGAGTTTTACCAATGTATCACGGTCAACCGATAGGCGATGGCGGAATGCTAAAGCACCCTCTCGCGGGTCAGCGAGTAATGTTTCCAAATCTCTCCTCATACCTTCTGGGTTGAGTGTTTCCAAGTTAGTATTGCGCAGATATTCGCTCAATTTATTGATTGTTGTTTGCGGTACTTGTAAAATGCGATCAACTACTGCTTGGATTTGCTCAAAGGTTTGGTTAACCTCCTCCTCGCTTAAATCTTCTCTTTGACTCAGTAACTTTACCACTGTATCGCGGTTAAAATGGGATAGGCGATTGCGGATTAAATTAATTCCTACTTCCGGTTGTTCTAGCAAAGCGGCAAAATCACGTTTAATACCTTCAGGATTTAATTCTGCTTTGTTGGTATTCCGCAGATAGTCTTCTATTCTTTGCCATAATTCATTGGCCGTTGCTCTTTCTTGATTCGAGACGCGATCGCAGATACTTTCTAATTGACCGACAATCTGATCAGCTTCTGCTGTACTCAAATCTTGACGATGTAAAAGCAATTGCACAAAAGCATCACGGTCAAATGCTTGTAAGCCGATATCTAAATCTGTAAAATCTTCTAATAAATTGCTAACATCCCGCTCAATAGCATCTGGACTCAGTTCTGCTTTACCTGTAGAACGCAAATAATTTTCTATCCGTAAGCGCAGTTCGTCACCTTTTTCCCGGACTTCCGCCTGTTGAACAATTTCTAAAACTTCCTCCCGAATACTTTCCATCTGCTGACTAATTTCCGTGACTCTACCCTCGCTGATATCACCCCGCTGTTTGAGCCAGTTTCTAAAATCCTCTTGATTGATTTGGCTTAATTCCCGGCGCGTGGTGGTAGGATCTGCCTGTGGATCATAGATCACTTCTTGAAATTCATCTCTGATTGTCGTGCGGTTAAAATGCCAAGGTAAACAATTGAGAATGTAGTCTTCTACATCCGCTTTGATACTATTGTAGGTTGGCTGTGGTAATCTTGCAGTTATTTTACTTTGTAACTGTTCGGTAATTTTTTCCACATCTATATCTTGAACTTTGTCTCTGAGCTTTTGTATTTGAGTGGTAATTTTTTCTAGATCAATATCAGAAAAGTCTACCCGTTCTAATACTGCTGGTATAGCACTACTCAAACCATATTTTATCCCTTGTTGAATCCAAGCATTGCGACCATTACCATTTTCTCTAACTCCCACCAATTTCTCAAGACGTTCACCTAATTTTTCAGATTTCAACTCTTCGGGTGTAGCAGATTTAATTAAATTAATCACTTGCTCCGTAGGACTTTGAGGAGCGACAACTTGTTTCCAAGCCTGTTCTAGTTGGTCAGCAATTTGATTAATTTCTTTTTTGGATAAATTTGTCTGACTGCTAATTAAATCCACAAATGTTTGGCGATTTATTTTTTCTGCTAAATCACCCCCACCAATAGATGATAAATCTACATCGCCCAGTATCCGCTCAAACTGTTGGCGAATATCGGCTAAATTTAGTTGTGGTATTTGCAGAGCTTTTAAGGAACCTTGTAGAGTATTCTTAATACTTTCAGCATCTAAACCCGAAGTTAATTCCCGCCGGACTGTATCTATAATTTCTTCAGCAGTAGAAACCGCTGGTTTTTTCGCCACATTAGCCCTAACTGTACCGAGTATAGCCTGTAATCCTGCATTTGTAGTATTTATAAAGGAGCTAATCAAAGAACCCAGGGTTGATGAACCCAGCCAAACCACTAAGGAAAAGTAGGTAGACCAGATAACTACACCCATAATTGCTCCTAGGAGCATACTTTCAATTAAGCTCAGTTTGACTGCTAGAAAACAAGCCATAAATAATGCAATACTGGCGCTGATTAATCCCCAAAATCCCACCTTATTTTCAATTTTGCGAATGGTACCGCCCCAGGTACTCGACTCAGCACCAGCAGCGGAATCACTTCCTAAAGATAAAATTCCTACCGCTAGTGAAAAATTTGTCAGTAAAAATTGGAAGGCCAAAGCCATTAAGATACCAGCTAATAGTGCGACTATCAACTTCGGACCAGAAAAGAGTAATGATACTTGTTCTGGAGTTAAACTTTCTGAAGTTCCATTTCTGGGTGCTATCTCCATAGGTAGCCAAACCCACTTCAAAATGGTTCCCACACTTTGAAACATAATCATAAGATTTTCCTAGTCCTACTGAATGCAATAACCATTTCTCACATTTTAAATATTCATTTATCTATAAATCCACTTTCTTAGGTCATAAACCCCTGTTCCAAAAGTCATATTTTTTTATAATTTTATTTAAGTATTATTGATTAATTGCCTACCAAAGTAGAAGGTAAAATCCATAATTTAAATCTCCACAATAATTCATATACTGTTTTGGGGATATCAATACTTATGTCTAATGAAAGAGATCGCAATTATGTCAAGGGATTGATGGAAATCGTCAATAAAAATGTGTAAATAGAAGGTGTTGATAGCATTTTTATATAGAAGGATGCAGTTTAATACAGCACTTTTCAACTAAATGAAGTACACATCTTAAGATCATAACTCCTCTAGGATGGGTATGGATACCCGCCCTTGTGTACGTCAATCAAATCAAATGCGCTGTAATTTACCAGATACAATTAACTGGCTAAGTTAAGGTACAGAATTGGCAAGAATTTAAACGATATCAATAAAGATGAGGTTTGTTAAAATGGTAGTTAACGTACATAGACGAGCTGTAGGTACTTTTTCTAACCGTAGAGATGTTGAAAAAGCATTGCATGAATTGAAAAGTTCCGGCTTTTCCATGGAGGGAGTTTCTGTTATCGCCAAAGATGCAGAACACAGAGGTGATATTGCTGGTACTCCAACCAGAGAACAGGTAGGTAATAAAGCCGATGAAGGTGCTGCAGCTGGAGCAATTTCTGGCGGCGCTTTGGGCGGTATTACTGGTTTATTAGTCGGTCTGGGAAGTTTAGCAATTCCAGGAATTGGGCCGATTATGCTCGCGGGTGCAACAGCAACAACTTTGGCGACAACTCTAGCAGGCGCTGGTATTGGTGCTGCTGCTGGTGGTCTAATAGGTGCATTAATCGGCTTAGGAATTCCCGAAGAACGGGCTAGAGTTTATCAGCAGCGGGTTGAACAAGGACATTATTTAGTGATTATAGAAGGCACAGACGCAGAAATTGCCACAGCAGAAGCAATTTTTCACCGCTACGGTGTTCAAGATTTTGGTGTTTATGACTACCCCAATGACGGTAGAGAACATAGACATCAGACTACACCGGTTGTACAAACAGTTCCTAGCGATCGCCATGAACCGACAGTAGTGATTGTAGACCGTCGTGATGAAAAAGTTTAATCTAATTTGGTTATCATCACTGACAACACTTTCATTTTATTTATTGGAACTAGGAAGAGCGCCAGAGAATGCTTGCTACTCCTAAAAACGCCAATATATTTTCACAATTTGAATTTGTGAGGAAGAGTTACAAAATGCAAAAGCTCACTCCTTTTTTAATTAGTTGCATTGTATTATTGGGTGCGGTTGCTTGTGAGGATGTGGCGAGAACCGATAGGACTGCTCCCGCTCCCGGTGAAGTTGTAGAAGCACCAACCCCAGAAGAAAGACAAGCCTCACTTGAAGATTCTCAAAGCGAAATCCGCAGAAGACAACTAGATGCTGATATTCGCGCCCGTGAAGAGCGAACTGATGCTTTAGCCGATGATACTACCGACAGAACTCCAGAAGACTTAGCAAGTGAAGTTCGTTCTAAATTAGAAGCGAATATACCTGATGGCCGATTAACAGTTCAGGCTACAGAACAAGGTACAGTCATTGTCTCAGGAACTGTAAATAATCAGGCGCAGTTATCTAAAATTGAACCATTAGCCCAAGAAATTAACGGTGTTAATGATGTGATTGTTAATGCAGTTGTTGCGCCGCCACGGGGATAAATTGGTGGAATTAAAGCTTAGTTACTAGGAAAAACTAAATAATTCCAGGGTAGTGAGGGAATCTAACCCTCATTACTGGCAAATCCAGATAATTATACATTACCCTATTAATTAAAAATTTTCACCCAGATCACAAACCCGATTGTGATCTGTATTAATATCCAGTAATTTAAAAGAAATGCTGTAACTACCAACATCAAAAACTATGGAAACTGAACAAAAGGAACTCGAAGCAGTTATCGCACCTAATGGAATACTACCACCTTCTAGGGATGCAAACTTAGCAAAGCTAACGCCAGCTTATGAACCGCAAGCTCAATGGCAACAAGTTGCTAGAAGCACAACTGACTTTTTAGGAGAATTTCCTGAATATGTAAGTAGCTTTTTTTATAAAAATCAGCGCTCTTTAAGCAACTTGGCTTTAATTATTACAGCAGTGATTACACTTAAATTAGTAATAGCTGTAGTAGGTGCCATAAATGATGTTCCCCTACTAGCACCATTTTTTGAGTTGATTGGTCTTACTTACTTTACTTGGTTTAGTTGGCGATATCTAGCTAAATCTGAAACTCGCCAAGAATTAACTCAGAAAATTCGATTGTGGAAACAAGAAGTTTTGGGTGAGTAATTTTCTCAACCATAGAAATAACCCCAGCCCAACCCCTCTCCTGACTCAGAAGAGGGGAGTATTTCCCAGAGTAAAAGATTTGATTTCGGAATTATGCCATTGCCTTTGATGCCATTCGGCGACCAAGGGACGGAGAATAAATTGAGGATGCTCATCCCCTGTAACGTCAATGCGTAAACTGGAATAAGGTCGTCTCTTTTGAGAACCGTAACCATGACGACCGATGAATAAATGCGATCGCGCCACTAATTTACTGGTATCTCCCACAGTTTCTCTTAAATCCGGGCCTTCAGTTCTTTGGCGACGCAGACTATACCCACTACCGCCACAGACAACCCAGTGAATATTAGCGTCAGCGTGTCCCGTATCCAAAGTTTGCAGATGTTCTAAGCAATGAGCATGACCATTTAAGACTAAATCTACTAGGGGTCGTCCCTGTGTCAAATAACCTACTTGTGCAGCCACCGCATCCAGTACACCGCGTAGGCGATGGCGAATGGCTAAAGTTTGCGCTTGTTGCCATTTTGTCGCTTCAGTCACATAAGGCGGATGGTGAAAATAAAGGACTCTTCCCCGTATATCTGCCGTATTCCAAGATTTAATTAGTCTTTTTTTTAACCATTCCAATTGTTCGATATCAGTCACGGTTGTTTTATCGGTGTTTAATTGCTTGTCAATATCAACAATCAGTTCCTCAATTTGTGATATTTGACCTTGTAAGTCATCCAGTTTCTCGGCTGCGCTGGGATGCTCAGGATTTAGCTTGGCCGAAGTTTCCATGATTTGTAGCTTTTCGTGCTCAAAATCCTGACGGCGTTTTTCTAACAGTCTACGCTGTTCTATTCCGGCACCTGTTTCAGGTATTGCCGCTGGTTCATTAAATGTATTAGAATCAAGGGCAAAAAAGTCAATTCCCCCGTAGCAAAACGTATAATACCGATTTGGTAACCGGGTAAAGCGCCCCGCTTGGTAATTCAGACAGCGCCCTGTATCTGTCTGAGCCGTATAGTAATTATCTAAGTGTTTTCCTAACTGACCGGGAACCTGAAAAGCTTGGAGATAATCTAAAAATGCCTTTGCATAAGCCCTACCCTTCCCAGAACCATGTAAGCCTACATCCAGTGCTAATTGCGATGGTAATAAACGCCGAATGGGTAAAGTGGTGAGGGAAAGTAAACTTAATATCGGTGGTAAGTCATAGTAATCATGATTTCCCGGTACTGGGAACACAGGAAAATTAAAAACCATCTGGTCATAAGCAATTTTTTCTGGATGTTCTCCACCCACCAGAAATTCTCGGTAAGGTCGGATAAAGTTCTGCTGGTAATATTCACTTGATCCCACTAAATAAATTACATCACCCGTGTGTAAGATAAAACTGCATTCCGGGCGATGGGGTAAAATTTGTTCTGCAACCCGTCGCTGCGGATGATGTCCCCGGTGACTACCAGTCCCACTGTCACCCACGACCAAAAAAGAAAACTCTGGATTATCTGGCTGGTTGTTCGCCAAAACTAGCCGAGTTTGGTCAATCCCGCGCTGTAAAATTAACGGGTCTTGCCATTTGACTCTTTGCTGCATCTTGCTAATTTTTTTAGCCGTCGCTGGATCATAAACGAGTTTCAATACAACCTACTCCTGAATTTTACTACTATCTTTGCTGTGAATTGTTAAATTAGGAAGTCCCTCTAGTTTTTCCACCTGGCTAACTGCTTGCTCAAAAGGGACAAAAATTTTCAAGCCTGCTGGTACACAATGAACTTCAATGGGAGTTGTACCAATGATTTCACCATCTAAAACTACCTTTTGGGGCGGTAAGGCGTTAATTTTGAATCGGTTTCCTCGCAGGTAGCCGATATCATCTCGCTCTACTGGGCTACCACTGGAAGCCGTTTGTAATAAATGAAATGTCGCGGCGATCGCTCCTGCTTTACTTTCCGGAGCCACTATGGTTAAATCTAGTAGTCCATCATCATAAATTATACCTGCTGGACCTTGAGCTAAAACTGAACTAGGAGGAGCAGCATTGGCTACTGTTACAGCCGATGCGGTGGTTCTGATAACTTTATCCTCAGTCTCAATTTCAACTTCAAAGCTGTGTAAATTACGCAGTTGTTGTACTCCGGCTAAAATATAAGCCATAATCCCCAGGCGTTTTTTAGCTTCTGGACCTGTCATTTCTACAGTATCGGCTTCAAAGCCGACACCTGCCAGTAGTACCATAGGCTTACCGTTACAATAAGCTGTATCTACATATCGAGTCCCAGCCTGCAAAATTGTTTGACAAGCAGCGTCAATGGTGTCAGGTATTTTTAATGCCGCAGCGAAAGCGTTGGCTGTTCCCCTAGAAATAATCCCCAAGGGAATATCAGTACCCACTATAGCAGTAGCAGCCGCCGACAAAGTGCCATCCCCCCCTGCAACGATAATTGCTTGTGCACCCCGTTTAACAGCTAGTTCAGCTAGTTTGTCAGCACCAAGTTCTGCTGTTGTGTGATAAATATTCAAGTCAATTTCTGGCTCTAATAATGCCCGAATCATCGCCAGTTCTTGCTCTGGGTCTCCTTGACCCGCCACTGGATTAAAGATAAGGCAAGCGGAACGGTTCATGGGTAGAAAACTTCAGTTTCATAAAATTAAGTTATCAAATTATCGGGCTGTCTGTCGTCTACCCGTGAAGTTGGGTTGTAGCCGGGAAATGTTAACTATTTCAGCAAAATGTAAAAAAATGTAAAAAAAACCGCATAAAACCGCATAAAGTTTACCTGAATTTAGACAATAACAATCCGGAGACTTACCCACTGCGGTAATCTAGATGAGAATAACTTGATCGCCTGGTTTTAAGATACTGTTTTATTTATGACTTCAGTTGTTTCCAGTCCTGCACGCACCATCCGCATTGGTTCTCGTAAAAGTCAACTCGCCCTAGTTCAGACCTACTGGGTAAGAGAACAACTTCAGAAAAGCTTTCCTGATATCACTTTTGAAGTCCATACCATGTCTACCCAAGGCGACAAAATCTTGGATGTAGCATTAGCTAAAATTGGCGATAAGGGACTATTTACTAAAGAGTTGGAAGTGGGAATGCTGAGTCAGGAGATTGACTTTGCAGTTCATTCCCTCAAGGATCTACCAACTAATTTACCAGAAGGGTTAACCCTGGCAGTGATTACAGAGCGGGAAAACCCCGCAGATGCCCTCGTGGTACATGATAAGTATCAGGATAAGCAAATTGAAACTTTGCCAGCAGGTGCAGTTATTGGCACATCTTCCTTAAGACGACTAGCACAGTTACGCCACAAATTCCCCCATTTCACTTTTAAGGATGTCCGGGGAAATTTAAATACACGCATGGCTAAACTGGACGCGGGGGAATATGATGCCCTAATTTTGGCGGCGGCGGGATTACAGCGCCTGGGAATGAGCGATCGCATTCATCAAATTCTCCCCCCAGAAATTTCCCTCCATGCAGTAGGACAAGGTGCTTTAGGGATAGAATGCCGTGCAGATGATCAGGAAATCATCACCATCCTCAAAGCCATTGAACATCCTCAAACCCGCGATCGCTGTCTCGCCGAAAGAGCATTTTTGCGGGTTCTCGAAGGCGGTTGTCAAGTACCTATAGGTGTAAATACAGAGATAACTAGTGATGAATTAACACTAACTGGCATAGTTGCCAGTGTGGATGGTCAAAAACTGGTAAAAGACACTGTGACAGGTGCTGCTAAGGATGCTGAAAACCTAGGGGCAGAACTAGCACAACTGCTACGCCAACAAGGAGCACAGGAAATCCTAGAGGAAATATTTACCGAAATTCAACGGGGTTCCTGAGATATTGGGTCAGCAGATGTGATTAGATCAGTAATAGAGCTAGTCCTAAGCTGACTATTTTATAGACAAAACTATACTTATGTTGACAAGAATTGACATAAGTGAGTTAAGAAAATCGCCCACTTGATATATAATCCTACGATATCAAGTATTGAATTAAGACTATTGCCAACGCG
>NZ_JAQMTM010000108.1:0-17929 GCF_028331085.1 Anabaena sp. CS-542/02 | reverse complement strand
CACCCCTCCATCTGGCATTGAACGGGATTGACGCACTTTAACTAACCCAATTACAGGTAATTTTACATACCTATTGGTTAATGGATTTACTCCTAATTGAGAAAAGGAAAAAGAACGCATTCGCCCCTGTTTCTTAAATCTGGGAAATCCATGATTTTGTTCCCACATACTGACAAAAGCTTTTTCTAGTCGTCTTAATGTTTGCTGCAAAGATTGAGCATTAACACGTTTTAAATACTCATTTTCCTGGCGTGCAACAGTTAGAGACTTACATTGACTTGCAAATGTGGGACGAGGCGCATCAGCAGGGATGATGTAACAACTATGAATGCTGCAAGCATTTACCTGGCAACTACGAGACTGATACCAGTCTTTACGCTCTGCCAAAGCATGATTGTAAACCCGTCGATGAGTTTCTAACCATTCTTCAAATATTGCTATTTGTTTTTGAGTTGGTTTGAGCTTAAATTCGTAAGTCAGATTAAACACTTGCATCACCTCCTAGTAACATTATACCTTGATGCTAATATTTTTACAGACGATTTTTAGGAATGCGACCCAAGTCGCTACCGCACTACACCCCCATAGTTAGAAACCAGGGGCACTGTGCGCGTTTTTTGGTAGAATAAACTACATAAAGGCTGCACAAAGAGAGGAAGAGAAATTGGATGAACTGAGGGCGGCGCTGGAGTTAGCGACACAAGAGGAATTGCAGGATTTAACGGCAATTTTGTTTAGTCGTAAATTTAATCCCCTAGATTATGTTCATACACCTGAACCCATTGAGGTACAAAGCCAAAGCCGCGAAGCTTGGCTAGACACATTAGAGAATCGGTTTCGGTTTTTAGCCGCGGATGGGATCACAGTATTACGGGGGCGTACAAGTCAGGTAACTTACCGTCAAGCATTAATTCAGGTCTGTAAATATTTGAAAATTACCTATTCTAGAGAATTGACGACCGTTGATTTAGAGGCGGAGTTATTTTTACATCTATTAGGACAGGTGTGGAAAAAACTGCCGGAAAATGAGAAACAAAAATTAAATCAGCAGGTGCAACGTCAACTGTGCCAGTCACAAATCCAACAACCCCTACCACTTTTATTACAGGGCGACCCATTGGGATTACTGGTTAAAGGTGGTAGCGCCTTGGCTGTTACTTCTATTCTGCAGCCATTGGTATTGCAACAGATAGCGCGCCAATTTGCCATCCACTTTGCTAAATATCAAGTAGCTAAACAGACTGCGATCGCCGGTTCTCAAGCAGCAACTAGCCAATTTAAAGGCTATGTAGCTCTACAAATGGCGCGGCGGGGTATGACTATGAATGCGGCTCGTTATGGGGCAATGCGTAGTGTTTTTAGCTTCATTGGCCCAGTGATGTGGACTTGGTTTTTTGCAGATTTAGGATGGAGAGCGATCTCTACTAACTATGGTCGGATCATCCCCACCATATTTGCTCTGGCACAAATTCGTCTCACTCGTGCTGAATGTTGGGAGCCAGCTTGAAGTTAGCTTTTTATCATCCCCACCCTAGTTTACAAACCCCTTGGAATCTGACTCAAATTGGACTGCTGATTTTTCCCTTGAGTCCGTTTTTAGGGGGTGTGAGTATACTGTTGGCAGCATTAATTACTTGTCATAAACAATACCATAGAATTATGCACCGTCCCCTAAACTGGGGATTTGGTGTGTTAAGTCTATTACTGATAATTAGTTCCGCCGTTGCCGATGAGAAAACACAGGCTTTTCTAGGCTTGTTTAATTTATTACCATTCTTTGTAGTTTTTGCCGGACTGAGTAGCCTAATTAAAACCACAGCCCAACTGCGGCAAATAGGGGCGATTTTCGTCATTGGTTCCGTACCAGTGGTGATTATGGGCTTTGGGCAGATGTTTTGGGGTTGGAGTTTCCAGTTACAAGTTTTGTGGATTTTATTAGATTTAGGTCTGTCTGCGGGAGGAGTTCCACCGGGGCGTATGTCCTCTATATTCATGCACGCTAATCTCTTGGCTGCTTATTTAGCGATCGCTTTTACTTTGGGATTGGGGTTGTGGCTGGAACGATGGAGTTTACGCGATAGAAATAATACTTACTTTATTTTTTTAAGCGTGTCAGTAATTACCAGTTTTATAGCCCTGATTTTCACTGACTCACGTAATGGCTGGGTGATGGGAATCATTGCCTGTTTAGCCTATGCACTTTACCAAGGTTGGCATATTATTGTTGGTAGTGTCACCGCTATAATCACCAGTGTCCTGTTAGCAGCTTTCGCCCCCTCACCAGTTGCAGAAACCTTTCGCCGCTTTGTACCGGCTTACTTTTGGGCGCGGTTAAACGATCAAATGTATCCAGATAGACCAGTGGCTTTAATGCGAACTACTCAATGGGAGTTTGCTTGGTCTTTAACTCAGCAAAAGCCTTGGACGGGGTGGGGTTTACGCAGTTTTAGCGACCTCTACAAAGCACAGATGCAAATTGATTTAGGTCATCCTCACAATTTATTTTTGATGCTGTCGGCTGAAACTGGTTTACCGATCGCACTGTTATTTTTTGGCTGTCTTGGTTGGATATGGTTTGCAGGTGTGCAATTGTTGCAGAAACCCAAGTATCTAGACAAAAAAGATAAATTGATATTTTTCAGTTATATTGTTGTGATTTTACAATGGCTGATATTCAACACTGTGGATGTAACTTTATTTGACTTTAGGCTAAATACAATTTCGTGGTTATTTTTCTCTGCACTTTGGGGAGTTGTATATAGTAGTTCTCGTTTGCATAGGTACGGTGAAGAATTCATTGACCACAGATGAAGATATATCTATACAAGGAATCGGGAAAGTTGCTTTTATAGCCAGATTTTTCCAAATTCGATGATATGCTTGATAAAAGCTATGTTGGTAGATGGAAGTTCTGGTGCGTGGGATGGGGGGTCAGGTGTGCGATCGCGCCTAAGAAATAGTCCAAGAATTACGTAAAAGCCAGTAAATAAACTTGACTCACATTGTTTACAAAGATTATGAGCAAAGCAGAAACAGAAACAGTTAAACAATTAGCGATCGCCCTACCAATGAATGCCATTCAATCCTTTTGTCAACGCTGGCAGATCGCTCAATTATCAGTATTTGGCTCAATTTTACGCGATGATTTCAATGCGCAGAGCGATGTAGATTTTTTGTATGCCCTCAAACCTAATACTCGCTGGAGATTATCAGATTTAATTGATGCTGAAGAAGAATTAGAAAAAATGCTCATGAGCGATCGCCAGCAATTACTTTTAGCTGAACTTAACCGCTATGTAGATTTGTTAAGGGATTTTTACAATCCTCAATCAATTATATTATTTGGTTCAATGGTAAGTGGGACAACCCATGAATGGTCTGACCTTGATTTAGTCATAGTTAAAGAAACGACGCAACGTTTTTTGGATCGCACTAAAGAAGTAATTCAGTTGCTGCAACCACGAGTAGGGATTGATATACTGGTCTATACTCCTGTTGAGTTTGAAAATTTATGCAAAGAACGGGCTTTTTTTCGAGAGGAAATTTTAGGGAAAGGCAAGATTTTGTATGAGCAGGGAGTATGAAACGTGGTTAATTTTTGCTCGTGAGGATTTGCAAATGGCAGAATTAGCGATCGCTAATAACATATACAATAATCAAGTGTGCTTCCATGCCCAGCAATGCAGCGAAAAAGCGATTAAAGCTCTACTTACGGCTCAAGGAAAAACTCCACCCCGCAGTCATCGGTTTAGTGATTTAGTGAATTTACTTAATCCTAATCCTCTTGTGTCGATCGCTTTAGATATCCAACTTCTTGATCGTTTTTACCTTCCTACCCGCTACCCCGATGCTTTTTTCATGCGTTACTTCGTAATAAATAATACATTTGCTGTTAAATTTTCAGTAAAATCAACAGTAATTATCATAGCTATTCAATTTCCACAAACCATTACTAAGGGAAAAAGCATAGTAGACATGATATGGTGCTAAGTCATAATTCCTGAGTGCAACTAATCGGTAAAATGGATGTGTCCGTCATCAAGTAAAATACGCCTAAGTAGCTGATCTGTATGCTGACAACTTCTGACTTTCTTCAGTACGGCCAATGGTCGGGTATTGCCACCATAGCATTCGCCGCCCTGACATTGCTGGCTTTTATTGTCAAGTGGGGTATCCGCTTTCGACTGGTGGGTACAACCGGCTTTATGTTGGTGCTGACTGCGGGTTTATTTTCTCTGTCTTTGGTGCCTTTGAGTCGCACTGTGATTCCAGGGGCGGTAAAATATACTTTAGTTTATGATAATGCTTCTACAGAAACGGTGATTGCTACATCACCTCAAATTTCAGCCGAACAATTAGAAGCAACTTTGTTGCAAGCGGCTAGTAATCTGTATTCCTATGGTCGTCTGGGGACAAGGGGAGATAATCAACTGACTATTCGCGCTCGTACTGTGATTCATCCTGAACCAGGGGTTTCTGTACCTCTTTACTTAGGTCAGATCAAGCGGACATTAGCTAGTCGCGAAGATGGGAATATGGAGCTACAAATTTATTGGGAAAAATTCGCTCAATTACCCGATGCTGCTTCTTAGTGCTGAATTAGTTCCAACTTTTTCTTGGGTCACGGGGTAGAAAATGGTTGATTTTGGTGAAGTTTCATCTTTACTCGGCGCTCTCCCCGTTGATTTTTTGTTCTCCCGGGTAAAATTCTTTGTCAACAAAATAACATATTTTTTTTGTATTATACTATACAGTATTGATGCTTTTTAGATTAGGATATATAATTGTTAATTCTGGGTCTTCAAAAATTTGGTAGTTCAGAGTTGGAGCCGCATGGGCGTGATTAGAGCCAATGGAAACGAAAATTTCTGGACATAAGTGTAAAATTTGATTAAGAATTATCAACGTTTTGGCACACTAGATTTATATGCCCAGTCAATCTTTTACAAAAAACTTGTCTACTCAAACTTCTAACTCATTATTGACATTGACAGTTGCTCCCGGAAAGGTAATGCGTGGTTGTGGGGTTTTACAATCAACACCAGCAGAAATTTACCGCCTGGGAACTCGTCCCTTATTAGTGGCGGGTAATTCTACTGTGACTATGGCTCAAAAGAGTCTACAACCAATTTTAGCCCAGGAAAATTTAGTCACAGCCGTAAAGAGTTATGGTGTAGATTGCTGTGAAGCTAGTTTACAAGCTTTAAGGACAGCAGCCCAGGAACACCAAGCTGATGTGATTATTGGTTTTGGGGGCGGTAAAGCTTTGGATGCAGCTAAGTTAGTCGCCTATCAGTTGCGGTTACCAGTAGTGACAATTCCTACATCTGCGGCTACCTGCGCCGCTTGGACTGCTCTTTCTAATGTCTATTCGGAAACCGGGGCTTTCCTCTATGATGTGGCTCTGTCTGGCTGTCCTGATTTATTAATACTTGACTATGATTTAATTCAAACAGCACCACAACATACATTGGTGGCAGGAATTGGGGATGCGATCGCTAAATGGTATGAAGCATCAGTCAGCAGTGGCAATTCTCAACAAACTTTAATTATTGCCGCAGTGCAACAAGCGCGAGTTTTACGAGATATACTATTGCAAAAGTCAGCTACCGCCCTCAAAGAAGCAGGTGGTGAGGTTTGGCAAGAAGTGGTAGATGCTACAGTTTTACTGGCTGGGGTAATTGGCGGGCTAGGAGGGGCGCAGTGTCGCACGGTGGCGGCTCATGCTGTACATAATGGGTTAACTCACATCCATGGACACGGTAGTATACATGGTGAAAAAGTTGCCTACGGTATTTTGGTGCAGCTGCGTTTAGAAGAAATGTTACAAAACAATCAACTTGCAGCATCGGCGCGGCAACAGTTGTTAAAGTTCTATGCAGACATTGGACTGCCGCGAAATTTGGACAATTTAGGTTTAGGCAACATTACATTAAAAGAATTACAAACAGCTGCGGAAATTAGTTTAGCTCCCCAGTCTGACATCCATCGACTACCGTTTAAAGTTGTGACAGAAGAGTTGATGGCTGCAATGGTTTCTACCACTGCACCAACGGATAGTAGAGAGGTGATTAATCGTGTCTCCTCCAGGGGAATGAATGAAGAGGTTTTACAATGAGCTTGAATTGGATTACCCCCGCAGAACGCATACAACAGCTACCGCCTTACGTATTTGCCCGTTTAGACGAATTGAAGGCTAAAGCGCGCGAACAAGGACTTGATTTAATTGATTTGGGGATGGGAAACCCAGATGGTGCCACACCACAGCCAGTGGTGGAAGCAGCAATGGCGGCGTTACAAAATCCCGCCAACCACGGTTATCCGCCTTTTGAAGGTACTGCTAGTTTCCGCAGTGCCATCACTAATTGGTACAATCGCCGCTATAATGTGGTTCTAGATCCGGATAGTGAGGCTTTACCTTTACTGGGTTCTAAGGAAGGATTAGCCCATCTGGCGATCGCTTATATTAATCCTGGTGATTTAGTTCTGGTTCCTTCCCCCGCCTATCCCGCCCATTTTCGCGGTCCATTAATTGCTGGGGGGAAAATTCATAGTTTGATTCTCAAACCAGAGAATAACTGGTTAATTGATTTAGCTGCTATTCCCGATGCAGTTGCACAACAAGCCAAAATCCTCTATTTTAACTATCCCAGTAATCCCACCGCCGCCACCGCCCCCCGGGAATTCTTTGAGGACATCGTGGCTTTTGCTCGGAAATATGAAATTCTGCTGGTGCATGACTTATGCTACGCCGAGTTAGCTTTTGATGGTTATCAACCCACTAGTTTGTTAGAAATTCCCGGCGCAAAAGAAATTGGCGTTGAGTTTCACACTTTATCTAAAACCTACAATATGGCTGGTTGGCGGGTGGGTTTTGTGGTGGGGAATCGTCATGTAATTCAAGGTTTGCGCACCCTCAAGACTAACTTGGATTATGGTATTTTCGCCGCTTTGCAAACCGCAGCCCAAACAGCTTTGGAACTACCAGATGTGTACTTACATCAAGTACAACAACGCTACCGCACCCGCCGAGATTTTCTCATCAGCGGTTTAGGAAAATTGGGCTGGGATATCCCCAAAACCAAAGCTACTATGTATCTATGGGTAAAGTGTCCCGTGGGTATGGGTTCTACGGATTTTGCCTTGGATGTCTTGCAACAAACTGGCGTTGTTGTTACTCCTGGTAATGCCTTTGGGACTGCAGGTGAAGGCTATGTTAGGATCAGCTTGATTGCAGAGTGCGATCGCTTGGGTGAAGCTTTGCACAGATTTAAACAAGCTGGTATCCGTTATCAACCCGAAACCGTAGTCTCTGGTTCACAATAGAGAAAATCACTGATGTCTACCCCCTGTGCTACCAATTCTCATTTAATTGTTGCCGGTTTTCATGCTCTTTCTGACCCCATCAGGATTAATGCGGTAGAATTGCTGCGAAAGCGGGAACAGTGTGTATGCGACTTGTGTGATACCTTGGGGGTAAGTCAGTCAAAACTATCTTTTCACCTGAAAACCCTCAAAGAAGCAGGCTTAGTCAACGCCCGTCAAGAAGGACGCTGGATTTATTACAGTTTGAATTTGAGCCAATTCGCTGTTTTAGAAGCATATTTAGGAGAATATAGCCGGTTAGGAGAAATATCTCCTGCTCAGTCTTGCGATAATTTTTCCTGATATATCAAGTTTTATTGATGAATTTTTGTATACAGTAACCTCTGAGTCATTGACATATCAATTTTTTTTGAAATGATATAAAAGTAAAGCTTTCTTAATTAAATATGAGAGTGCGTGTAGGAATCAACGGATTTGGTAGAATTGGCAGGCTGGCTCTAAGGGCTGGATGGGGTTGGCCAGAATTAGATTTTGTGCATATCAACGAAATTAAAGGCGGTGCGGTAACAGCGGCACACTTATTAAAGTTTGATTCTGTCCATGGACGTTGGCCACTAGAAGTAAAAGCAGATGATGAAAGTGTTTTAATAAACAATAAAAATCTGAGATTCAGTGATTATGCTGAACCAGGCGCAGTTCCCTGGGATGACTTGGGTGTTGATTTGGTTTTGGAATGCTCCGGTAAGTTTCGCACTCCTCAAACCCTCGACCCTTATTTTAAAAGGGGAGTACAAAAAGTAATTGTCGCTGCTCCGGTAAAGGAAGAAGCCTTAAATATAGTCATGGGGGTAAATGATTATCTCTATGACCCCCAAAAGCATCACCTGCTCACTGCTGCTTCTTGTACTACTAACTGTTTAGCTCCAGTAGTCAAGGTAATTCATGAAGGTTTAGGTATTAACCATGGAGTAATTACTACCATCCATGACAATACTAATACTCAAACCATAGTTGATGCTCCCCATAAAGATTTACGCCGGGCGCGGGCTACGAGTTTATCTCTAATTCCGACTACAACCGGTTCAGCAACAGCCATTGGGTTAATTTATCCCGAACTGAACGGTAAGGTCAACGGTGTGGCGGTGCGAGTCCCATTACTGAATGCTTCTTTAACAGATTGTGTGTTTGAAGTTGCAAGACCTACCACAGTAGATGAAATTAATAGCTTATTGAAAGCAGCGTCAGAACGAGAACCCCTCAAAGGTATTTTAGGCTACGAAGAGCGTCCTTTAGTATCCATTGATTACAAAGATGATCCTCGTTCTTCTATTATTGATGCTCTTTCTACAATGGTGGTGGATGAAACTCAAGTCAAAATCCTAGCTTGGTATGACAATGAATGGGGTTACGCGAATCGGATGGTTGAATTAGCGCGTAAGGTTGCATTGAGTGATTAGTCATTTACCTGAGTCCAAGGAAATCTGCTGTAACAATCTTTCTCCCTACTCCGCAATTGTGTATGACATCTTCTACAGCTTCTGGCGCTAATCTCAAGAATTATATTCTTGTTACCCTAGCCTATTGGGGTTTTACTATTACTGATGGTGCTTTGCGAATGCTGGTACTACTTTATTTTAATAGTATCGGCTATACTCCCTTACAAATCGCCTTTTTATTTCTATTCTATGAAATCTTTGGGGTTATTACCAACTTTCTGGGGGGTTGGATTGGTTCCCAATTGGGTTTAAAGGTAACTCTTTATACGGGTATTGGCTTACAGGTTTTTTCTTTAGTCATGCTATCATGGCTGAATCCCGATTGGGCGCAGTGGATGGCGGTGGGTTATGTGATGGTAGCCCAGGCCTTTTCCGGGATTGCCAAAGATTTAACTAAAATGAGTTCTAAGAGTGCTATTCGCTTGGTGGTACCCCAGGAGGCTCAGTCATCTTTATTTAAGTGGGTGGCGGTATTAACAGGTTCCAAGAATGCACTTAAAGGGGTAGGCTTTTTTGTTGGTAGTGTGCTGTTGTCTTCTTTTGGCTTTACCTCTTCCCTATTAATTATGGCTGGGGGACTGTTCTTAATTATGTTCACCGGGTTGATGTTGCCTAGGGGTATGGGTAAAATCAAGGCCAAAGTTAAGTTTAGCCAACTGTTTTCTAAGAGCAAAGAAATTAATATTCTCTCAGCTGCGAGATTTTTTCTGTTTGGTTCCCGCGATGTGTGGTTTGTTGTGGGGTTACCAGTGTTTTTACGGGGAAATTTAGGCTGGTCGTTCTATCAAGTGGGTGGATTCTTGGCTTGTTGGGTGATTGGTTATGGTGTGATTCAGTTTTTAGCGCCCACCCTTATCCAGCGCTTTGGTTCTGGTCAACCACCGAAATCTCAGACTATCCAGTTTTGGACATTTACCCTCACAGCAGTTCCGGCGGCGATCGCCTTGGCTTTACAATTGGGCGTACCTGGTAACATCGCCATTATTACCGGACTGCTTGTATTTGGTGTAGTTTTTGCTTTTAACTCAGCAGTCCACTCCTACCTAGTGTTAGCGTTCACCGATGACGATAAAGTCGCCCTCAACGTTGGCTTTTACTATATGGCTAACTCCGGGGGTCGATTAGCTGGTACGGTTTTATCAGGGTTGGTATTTCAATATTTTAACTTAGTAGGTTGTCTGTGGACATCCATGTTATTAGTCTTAGCAGCCGGACTGGTGACGATGAAGTTACCTGACCCACAACCGAGTCAAGCTATAGCTTGGAAATCCGAAGGTGGAGATTAGGTTCATCAACGCTGGGTAATGCTAAGACTTTTTGCAACAATTCAATACGTTCAGGCACAAATTGATAGTAAATCCATGTGCCGCGTCGTTCTTTGTTGAGTAAACCAGCTTCATATAAAACCTTGAGATGATGACTCACAGTTGGTTGTGATAGTCCCAAAGGTTCTATTAACTCACAAACACAGGCCTCGGCTTGGGGTCGGTTAGCAATGAAACTGAGAAGTTGTAGTCTCGCTGGTTCTCCCAATACTCGGAAAATAGCTGCTATCTCTGCTACTTCATCAGCCTTAAGGAAGCTGGATAGCACTGGTTTACAACAGTTTTTCAGGTCTATGGGCGAGTTCATATTCATATATTGACACTTATCGATATGCTATGGCAAGATATTGATAAACATCTATATAGATGTTTATCAATTCTGTAAGGAGATAAATTATGGCAGTATTGAAAACTCATGTGGCTTTGAACGTGACTAATCTGGTAAAGTCAGTAGAATTTTATCAGGCAATGTTTGGTATGGAACCCGTCAAATATAAAGCTGACTACGCTAAATTTGATATTTCTCATCCGGCTTTAAACCTAACTCTCAACCTAGCCAATCATATCCAGTCTGGTGGTGCCTTGTCTCATTTAGGGGTACAAGTTGAAAGTACACAAGCAGTGCATTCTGCCATCCAAAGGTTTACAGAGGCAGGACTGGCATTGTTTACTGAAGAAGATATAGACTGTTGTTATGCTGTACAAGATAAAGTTTGGGTAACAGACCCAGATGGCAACCGTTGGGAAATTTTTGTAGTCAAAGTTGCTGATACAACACCAAGTGAGAACTGGAAACACTCCTGTTGTGGTTAAATAACCTCCTCTTCCATAATTCCTCATTTTAGGTGATATCAATGAATACCAACACAAACACAACCCCGCTAAAAGCCGGGAGTAACCTGAGTGTTTTTGAGAAATACTTGACTGTTTGGGTATTTTTGTGCATCTTAGCCGGAATTGCACTAGGGAGGTTATTTCCTGGGGTGGCGATCGCACTGGATGCAATGAGTATTTATCAAGTTTCCCTACCCATTGCAGTGTGTCTATTTTTCATGATGTACCCCATCATGGTAAAAATTGACTTTACCCAAGCTGTGAATGCAGTCCGCGCCCCTAAACCTGTAATTCTCACCTTAATAGTCAACTGGTTAATTAAACCATTCACAATGGTGGTATTTGCGCAGTTTTTCTTGGGTTGGTTATTTCGTCCATTAATTACAGGTACAGAATTACTGCGTGGGAGGGAAGCAGAAATAGTTAATTCCTACATCGCCGGGACAATTTTATTAGGAATCGCTCCCTGTACCGCCATGGTGTTGATGTGGGGATATCTATCCTACGGTAACCAGGGACATACCTTAGTCATGGTGGCAGTAAATTCACTATTAATGCTATTTTTGTATGCACCCTTGGGCAGGTGGTTACTAGCAGCCAATGATTTAATAGTACCTTGGCAAACCATAGTTTTATCAGTAATCATTTATGTTGGTTTACCTTTAGTGGTAGGAATGTACAGCCGTTATTGGATTTTTAAACACAAAGGTAGACAGTGGTTTGAAAGGCGGTTTTTAAAGTATCTCACTCCGGTTGCTATTACTGCTTTGTTAATTACTTTAGTCTTGCTATTTGCCTTTAAGGGTGAAGTGATTGTTGAGAATCCCTTGCACATTTTATTAATTGCTGTACCCCTATTTATTCAAACTAATTTCATTTTCTTGATTAGTTATGTGGCAGCATTAAAACTGAATATATCTTATGAAGATGCCGCACCAGCTGCATTAATTGGAGCTAGTAATCACTTTGAAGTTGCTATTGCTACAGCTGTGATGTTGTTTGGCTTAAATTCCGGTGCTGCATTGGCTACGGTGGTAGGTGTGTTAATCGAAGTTCCAGTGATGTTGATGTTGGTGAAAATTTGTCAGCGCACAGCGGTTTGGTTCCCCAGGGAGCCAGAAAAAGCTACATTACCAGATCCACGCTGTATTAGTAGTGAGGATTTGACTTTACGGTAAAATACCCAATCAAAATTAAACTTAAACAGCCAAAAACTTTTGGATCACATCCTGACTCAGTTCTGTGGTGGAACCAGAGGCCACAATCCCACCTTTTTGCATGGCGTAATAGTAATCAGCTTGACGGACAAAGTGTAAGTGTTGTTCTACTAATAACACAGAAATCCCTTTGGTTTCTACTATGCGACGTACTGCGGCTTCAATTTCCAGGATGATTGAGGGTTGTATACCTTCGGTGGGTTCATCTAAGACGAGTAACTGTGGTTCTCCCATTAAAGCACGGGCGATCGCTAACTGTTGTTGTTGTCCACCGCTCAAGTCACCACCCATGCGGGATAACATAGTTTTTAACACCGGAAATAAGCTAAAAACTTCTTCGGAAATTTCTGCTTTTTTACGGTTTTTTGGTCTAGCTTCTAACCCTAGAAGCAAATTTTCTTTGACTGTCAACCGGGGGATAATCTCTCGTCCTTGAGGAACATAACCAATTCCCAGTTTTGCCCTTTGGTCTGGAGATTTGGAGTTGATTAATTCTGCATTTAAGTTAATTGTGCCACTGCGGGGTGAGAGTAACCCCATAATTGTTTTGAGTAGAGTGGTTTTACCTACACCATTACGTCCAATTAAGCAGATCATTTGCCCTGGTGGTACGCTTAAATCTACGTTGCGTAAAATATGGCTTTCACCGTAGTAAACGTTAAGTTGAGAAATTTTTAGCATCAGTTTTTTGATTCTCAATGGCGGTTATGATTTATCTAAGCTCCAGACCCTATTTATTCTGGCTGTTCTCCTAGATATACTTCGATTACACGGGGGTCATTTTGGACTTGTGCAAAACTCCCCTGACATAGTACGGAACCTTCATGTAATACTGTTACCGTTTTGGCAATTTGGCGCACAAATTCCATATCGTGTTCAATGACTAGAATTGAATGGCTTTGGGCGAGTGTTAATAGTAGTTGTCCGATATTATAGGTTTCTTCATCTGTTAACCCTGCAACTGGTTCATCCACTAGTAATAAGTCGGGGGACTGTGCTACTAACATCCCAATTTCTAAACGTTGCTTTTCTCCGTGGGAGAGTAAACCGGCGGGAATGTCTGCTTTAGGGGTTAAACCAACTGTTTCTAATAAGCCTTTAATACTATTATTTTCCGTGGGATGAGAGGGATGAAATAGGGTAGAAAATACATTTTTGTGGCGGTTAATAGTAATTTCTAGGTTGTCACGGGGGGTTAAGTTTAAGTAAATTCGCGGTGTTTGGAATTTCCGCCCAATTCCTAAGCGCGCGATTTCATGTTCAGGTAAAGAACGCAGATTTTTACCTTTGAATAAAACTCTCCCAATGGTTGGTTGTACTTTCCCGGTAATTACATCCAGAAAGGTGGTTTTTCCCGCACCGTTGGGACCAATTACTACCCGCAACTCTCCCGCATCCATACTAAAGTTGAGTTGATTGATAGCTTTAAAACCGTCAAAACTGACGGTGACGTTTTCAGTTTCCAAGATTTTCGCGTTCATGTTGCACTTCTGGGTCTGCTTCTAAGGTGGGATATGTGGGGATTGGGCGAGGGCGGTGGAAAAAAGGAATCTGTTGCTTTTTTAACCATCCCATGAGACCGTCAGGTAAGACTGTGACGACTATTAAAAATAGTGCGCCTTGAAAAAATAGCCAAATTTCGGCAAATTGTTCACTTAAAAAAGTGCGCGCATAATTGACTAATAAAGTACCGACTATCGCCCCGGTTAAGGTAGCGCGTCCCCCCACCGCCACCCAAATCACCATTTCAATAGAAAAAGCAATATCCATGGTTCGCGGTGATACTGAACCGCTTTGAAGTGTATAAAATGCTCCTGCTATCCCGGCGATCGCACCGGAGACCGCAAACACTAAAACTTTAAATTCTGTGGGGTTATAGCCAGAAAATCGCACCCGACTTTCATCATCTCGAATAGCGATTAATAATCGCCCAAAGCGTCCACTGGTCAACCAGCGACAAATCCCATAGGTTAGGGCCAGAACAATTACCGTCAAGGTATAGAAAATGAATTGGGTTTGGGAGTCACTGACATTCACCCCAAACAAGGTTCTAAAACCTGTGAGTCCGTTAGTACCGTTAAACAGTTTTTGTTGACCATTAAAGAAGTTGAAAAATATAATCACTGCGGCTTGGGTTAATATGGAAAAATAAACCCCCTTGAGGCGATTCCGAAATACTAAGTATCCTAATAATCCCGCTAGTAGGCTGGGAATCAACACCACCGCCACTGTGGCCAGGGGAAAAGAGTAGAAAGGATACCAAAACCAAGGAAGTTCTTTCACGCCATACAACCCCATAAAATCAGGTAATTCATCGGGGGGAACTTGCAGTTTTAGGTACATAGCGATCGCATATCCCCCTAAACCGAAGAAAATCCCATGTCCCAAACTCAGCAACCCGGTATAACCCCAGATTAAATCCAGACCCAAAGCCACAATGGCCAGGGACAAAAACCGCCCCAGTAGATTCAACCGAAACCCCGAAAGCATTGCTGGTATAATTAAAATCAGGATCAGTGCGATCGCCACCACCACCCCAATCTCAATTAAAATTAACCGTCCGCCCTTCTGACTCATGCTCTGCGTCCTTTCTGGTTTAAACATCAACAGTACGACCTTTTTGAGGAAAAATTCCCCCAGGTTTCCACTGTAAAAACGTGATAATCAGTGCAAACACTAACACCTTGGCCATACTTGTAGTCGCAAAGAAATTCAACACATCAGCTAAAGGTTGAAGAGGAGATAACACCAAAGCTAGAGTCCCAGAACCAATTAAAAAATTAGCCGTACCAATTCCCAAAGCCGCCACAATAGTTCCTGCTAAATTCCCCACACCACCGACCACTACCACCATAAAGGTATCAATAATATAATTTTGTCCGGTGTTTGGCCCTACAGAACCCAGTAAACTAATAGCACAACCAGCCACACCAGCCAAACCCGACCCCAAAGCGAAAGTGATAGCATCAACTTTTTGAGTAGGGATACCCAAACAAGCACTCATACTGCGATTTTGGGTCACAGCACGAATCCTTAATCCCCAGTTAGAGCGCTGTAAAAATAGATAAATTCCCGCTACACAGATTATTGTCAAAGCCATAATAAACAAGCGAGCAAATGGTAATTGGAGACCACCTAAAGACATTCCCCCTTGTAACCAACCAGGAGCCGTCACATCTACATTTTGAGCGCCAAACCAAGGTTGAGTAAACACCTGTTGCTCACTCAATAAATTTCCCATTGTTATTGTTATACCCAGAGATAGTAACAACAACAATCCTACAAACCATTTACGCACTTTCCCCCCATTACTCCGAACATTTAAAATCCGTAAACCTCCGAAAAACAACACACAAAATAGGAATATGCCAATTACTAATAACCAATTCACACTGCGAACAAACTGTTGAAAAATTAAACTCACCCCCCAAGTTGCTAGGAGAGTTTCTAAAGGTCGTCCATACAGATAACGAATCACGCCCCGTTCTAACACTAACCCCACAACAGCAGTGAATAGAAAAGCAATAATCAAAGCCAAAAATATATAAAAATCAAACCACACTCCGCCCAACTGTTTGCAGGCATTTTGTACTACAAAAGTGGTATAAGCTCCAAACATCATCAATTCACCATGGGCCATATTAATCACGCCCATCAAACCAAATATAATGGCTAGTCCCAAAGCAGCAATTAATAATACTGCCCCAATACTAATACCATTAAATAAAGCTTCTAAGACACCTATTAACACCTATTTATCCTCAATAAATATCAATAGTCAATGACTATTGACTATTGACCATTAACTTAAACTTGCTTGTACTTACCACCTTTAGCCGGGTCTGACCAATCACAGCCAAATCCTTGAGTTTCTTGGACAAATTGATTCCAGGGAATTGGTTCTACTGGTGCAGGGGTAGCATAGACAATATCGAATAAACCATCTTGTCTCACTTCACCAATGCGCACAATTTTAGACAAGTGATGATTGGCGTTCATAGTCACTTTACCTTCTGGTGCATCTAAAGTTTGACCATAGGCCGCAGCGCGCACCTTATCTAAGTCAGTTGTCCCAGCTTTTTCTACCGCTTGTTTCCATAAATAAACGGCGACGTATGCTGCTTCCATGGGGTCGTTAATTACCCGGTCTGCACCATACTCTTTTTTAAAAGCTTCTACAAACTTTTTATTTGCAGGTGTGTCTACTGTTTGAAAGTAATTCCAAGCTGCATAGTGACCTTGGAGATATTCAACACCAATGGCTTTAACTTCCTCTTCTGCAATACTTACAGACATAGAGGGATATTTATCTGCTGTTAATCCAGCCCCTTTTAATTGTTTGAAAAATGCCACATTGCTGTCACCATTGAGGGTGTTATAAATTACGCCACCATTGGGTAAAGCTTGCCTAATTTTAGAGATGATGGGTGTAACTTCTACGTTACCTAGTGGTAAATAATCTTCACCCACAGTTTTTCCACCTAAAGCCTCCAATTGAGCCTTAATGATGGTGTTTGCAGTCCGGGGAAAAACGTAGTCAGAACCAACTAAAAAGAATTCTTTGCCTTTATTTTTTAACATCCAGTCAACAGATGGTTCAATTTGTTGATTGGGAGCCGCACCAGTATAGAAAATGTTTTTAGAACATTCTTGACCTTCATACTGTACCGGGTACCAGAGCATATGGTCTTTACTCTCAAACACCGGCTTAACATTCTTGCGACTAGCTGAGGTCCAACAACCAAAAATGACAACAGTTTGATCTTGATCAATTAGTTTGGTAGCCTTTTCTCTAAAAGTATCCCAGTTAGAAGCGCCATCTTCAGTAATCGCTTCAATTTGTTTACCTAACACACCACCCGCAGCATTAATTTCTTTAATTGCTAATCTTTCAGCATCAACAACGCTTCTTTCACTAATCGCCATTGTCCCGCTGAGGGAGTGTAAAATACCTACTTTGATGGTACTACTGCTATCTGTAGCAGTATCACTACTGCCATTAGTAACAGTATCAGTAGCATTGGGTGACTCATTCCCGCAAGCCTTGAGCAAAAGGCTAGTACCGAGAGTTGCGGAACTATAAAGTAAAAACTTCCTTCGGTTAAATTGTTGAGTCATATTCGGATGAATTGATTACACTGCTTATCTACAGTATTTGATGTTAGTTTGATAGTTTACTATTAAAAAGTTAGCTAATATACAAAGTTTTATAAATTTAGATTGCAACTGATTCAGGAAATCCAGCCCAAAATCAAAAGCGCCCTTCCGTTGGGAAGAGCGCTTTGATCAATCAGAGAAAGTGTTAATTAAATTTCTTAACCTGAATCTCTTAGCCGTTGATTGCAGGAGCAGTCAAAGCAACAGGAGCAACATCACCAGCAGCCAAGTCTAAGGGGAAGTTGTGAGCGTTACGCTCGTGCATTACTTCCATACCCAGGTTAGCGCGGTTGATGACATCAGCCCAGGTAGCGATGACGCGACCTTGAGAGTCAATTACTGATTGGTTGAAGTTGAAACCGTTCAAGTTGAACGCCATGGTGCTTACACCCAAAGCGGTGAACCAGATACCGATTACAGGCCAAGCAGCTAAGAAGAAGTGTAGTGAACGGCTGTTGTCGAAGGAAGCGTATTGGAAGATTAAGCGACCGAAGTAACCGTGAGCAGCTACGATGTTGTAGGTTTCTTCTTCTTGACCGAACTTGTAACCGTAGTTTTGAGATTCGGTTTCGGT
>NZ_JAQMTM010000107.1:0-24524 GCF_028331085.1 Anabaena sp. CS-542/02 | reverse complement strand
ATGACTTCGACTAGGTTTGTCCGCTCCGCAAGCAATCCCGGTAAAGCTTACCGTTTCTGACCGTTCAGGAATAAAAATCTTCTCAAACCATCGGTCAATATTTTTGGCGGCGTTTAAATCTCTGTCTTCAGTGTGTCCACATTCAGGACAGACATAAACACGGTTTTTCAGTGGCATTTTATGCCTATGATTACCACAGTTAGAGCAAATCTGAGAACTAGGAAACATCCTATCAACAATATTTGGGTAGAATTTAAGTTGCAGTTTAGTCCCCCTTGGCTTTAGCCAAACCAACATTTTTGATTGACTTTGATTAACCGGACCAGTTTTCAAGTAAATAAAGTACACACCTGAAGATTATAAATCTTGTGGGGTGGGCATCGGTGCCCGCCCTTTTTTTTGTATCTAACTCAGATGAGATACACTGTAAATTCGTTTAAGTGCAATTTTCGCCAAAATTGGTATAAGTTATGATTCATGACTCGAATACCATAA
Organism: Anabaena sp. CS-542/02; assembly: GCF_028331085.1. NCBI lineage: Bacteria > Bacillati > Cyanobacteriota > Cyanophyceae > Nostocales > Nostocaceae > Anabaena > Anabaena sp. CS-542/02. The sequence goes on along the minus strand of NZ_JAQMTM010000107.1, from coordinate 24,029 downwards.
CTTAAACAATTGCATCGAAATTATCAATGGTGAACTCTACTTTCGTGACCAAATTCTATGTCAATCCCATCCAAGGGAATGATACTAATCCTGGTTCTCGGTCTAGTCCCTTTAGAACTCTCACCCGGGCTTTAAAGGCCACCAAAACACCCCTAATTATTCAGTTGACATCTGGGACTTATAGTGTTGCGAATGGTGAGGTGTTTCCCCTAGTTATTTCTGCGGGGGTGACATTAGTAGGTAACGAAGCGAAAAAAGGTGTGGGGATTGTGATTTCCGGAAGTGGTGAGTATCAAACTTCTAGTTTTGGTAGACAAAATATCACATTACTGTTGCAAGATAATGCCAGTCTCTTGGGTGTGACTGTGATTAACCCTATGTCTAAAGGGACTGGGGTCTGGATTTCATCGTCAGCAAAAAATGTGGCTAACAATACCTTAACTAACTGTGGTAGAGAAGGTATATTTGTCACTGATACTGCTAAACCCGTCATTGTAGATAATGTCTTTAGGCAAAATGCTGCCAGTGGCTTGATGATGGCGCGTCATAGTAAGGGTGAAGTGCGGCGGAATGTCTTTGAGCAAAACCCCTTGGGTATTGCCATCAGTGACTATGCCGCTCCATTAATAGCAAATAACATCATATCAAATAACCGTCTAGCGATCGCGCTGTCTCGCCACGCTAGACCTGTACTGCGTCACAATCGAATTACACAAAATACCCGGGGCGGGATGTTAGTTAATGGTAACGCCATTCCTGATTTAGGCAATAACCAAGACCCTGCTGGGAATATTTTTGAGTATAACGGTCAATTCGATTTACACAATACCACACCAGAAACACTGGTTTCAGCAGGTAATAAATTGAATCCTACCCAAGTTAAGGGTAGGGTAGATTTTATAGCTGTCCTCCAAGAGCATCCTCAAAGCCTCTCAGCCAGCAGTATTTTTCCTGACTTAGCTGGACATTGGTCAGCAGCTTTTGTGGAAGCATTGGCGAGGATGGGTGCCATTAGCGGCTTTCCCGATGGTACTTTTGCCCCGGATAGCGCCATGACTCGCGCTCAGTATGCAGCCATGATTGCTAAAAGTTTCCAGTTACCAACAAGAAATAGTAATAGTAAATTTACGGATGTAAATCCCAGTTTTTGGGCAGCATCAGCGATTTCCCAAAGCGCCGAAATGGGTTTTATTAGTGGGTTTCCTGATGGGACGTTTAGAGGCGGACAAAATTTGACCAGAGTACAGGCTATAGTATCTATAGTTAGTGGGTTAAAACTCACAGGGGGTCATCCCCAGGTGTTGAACCTGTACCGCGATCGCGCTCAAATCCCCACTTATGCCATTAATGCCGTAGCAGTGGCTACCCAAGCATTGCTGGTGGTGAACTATCCCCAAGCAGAAGAATTAGAACCTATGCGAGATATAACTCGTGGCGAAGTGGCAGCATTAATTTATCAAGGGTTAGTAGCCAGCAGTCAGGAAAAGGCCATCCCTTCACCCTATATTGTCAGCCCTGATATTGATCTCCCCAGCTTTACAGACATCATGGGACATTGGGCAGAACCATTTATTCGGGGATTAGCCAGGATGAATTTAACTAGTGGTTTTGCTGATGGTAGCTACCAGCCAGATAAACCCATGACCCGTGCCCAATATGCCGCTTTAGTAGCCGCTGCCTTTAACCCCACACCCAAACGCCCCGCACCTGAGTTTACAGACGTATTGCCAGATTTTTGGGCTTATCAAGCCTTGCAAATTGCCGCTAGGGGTGGCTTTGTTAGTGGATTTAGAGATGGCACTTTCCGCCCCGGGCAAAATGTGCAAAGGTTACAGGTAATTGTCTCCCTAGTGAATGGACTGACTCTACCAACGGCTGACGATAATACTTTACTCACTTATACTGATGATCATACAATTCCCGATTATGCGCGTAAAGCAGTGGGGACTGCCACACAGCACAGAATTGTTGTCAACTACCCTGACCCCAAACAACTTGTACCCCAGAGGGAAGCAACACGTGGGGAGGTGGCCGCAATGGTCTATCAGGCATTAGTTGCAATCCAGCGAACCTCAACTATTAATTCACCCTATATTGTTTAGAGAGTCAGCAGTTGAACAAGTAAAATGAAAAACACAATGTATGATGATCAGCCTGGAAACTCTTGGGAAAGAATGCTATACCAAAAAACACCATAGGCTATGAAGGATGGCTAGACAATTTATACCCCTATTCTGAACCCAATAGCGCCATGTTAAGCACAGAGTCAGAAATCTCTGCCGAATTGGCAGCCTCTCTATTAACCCATTACAGTTTTGATCTCAGTGGATATACTGCCAGGGATCTGATTAACCGTTGGCAAACCCAATATCCACTCAACTGGCTGCACTTGGCAGTGATTGAGGCGCTATATCAAGGTCGCTATAAAGCCATCTCAGTGCAACAAATATTACTATTTTGGCAACGCCGGGGTCAGGTGATTTATCATTTCAATATGGAATTTGAACGCCTGATTTGTAGCAAATTTCCCGAAAGCTTAACTCAACAGGCTACACCAGTTCTACCTGCTATTCACAAACCAATTCGCCATGGATCAGCATCTACTGATAAACCAGTGACAACTAATTCCTTACCAGATGATCTAAAAAATGGCTATAGGCAAAGTCACACCAGCGCCCAACAAGGGATCAACTCAGAAGAAGAGGAGAAAAACAGGACATTAGTATCTACCGGTGTGAACCTTGCTGTGTCTGGTAGTGATTCCAGGCTGAACTTACCAAGGTATCATGAGACAAATTCCCCATTACCCAAAGCTGACCAGCAGACAAAGCTCATAGCATCATCTGCTAATCATCCACCCATTGGACAATTTACTCCAGCAACCGGCAATTACTCTGATTCATTTACATCAAAACTAAAAGCGATGTCGGACGAAAAGAAATAACCGTCTATAGCTTAGGAATGACCCTATACTTACTATTAATAAAATTCTTACCTGCTTTTAGTCAAAGACTGGTCACCTCACCCGGACTGTTTGGGGGTGAGGTAAGTGTATTTCACAAGCCAGGCGATGCTTTCGCACAAATTATTTTAATGGTTCCATTATAGTTCTTAAACCCAAACTTTTAAGGACATTGAGGATTTCATCGGCATTATTGCGATCGCTAAACACTCCCACTTGCATGACTCTGCGACCTTGCCGGACAGTAGGAAATGCTTCTGGTACTAAGTTTAGCACTAGATCTCGTTCCTGATTACTTATGATATTAACTACAACGCGGTAGCGTAAACCCGGCGGCTCTTCAGTAGATGCGATGCTCTGAGTGGGAGGAGTATTGGGATTGGGAATTGGTAACAGAGGTGATTCCCCAAAGGGAGGTGCTTGACCTGGAGATGGCGACTGTGGGGCTGCAAATTCCACAATATTAGGATCAATCTGTAGATAATTCCTCTGTGATTGATCAGCTTGCTTTGGCTGACTGGGAGCAGAAGAGATAATTTCTTCATTGGCTGGGATTGTCTGGGTGGGAAGATTGGGGAGGGTAGGCCGCTGAGGGTTTTGACCTATGGGTGCTGTTTGAGCTTGAAAGTCTACGTTACCAATAATGCGATTTGGTAACAGATTATTACCAACTGCAGGAATCCTTTGGTTACTCCCACTAGCATTAATATCGTAGCCCATATTATTACGAAATTGGTTTCCACCTACTTCAGTAATAGTACCTAGGTTTGGTATTGCTGGGGTGAGAACCACTAAGCCATCTTCCCTACTACCTTGAATTAAATTCTGCCGTAAAATCGGCCGACCATTACCTTGTACTATGATGCCATACCGATTGTTTTGAATTTGATTACTGCTCAATATAGGCGCAGCATTGTCAGTAATATTGATGCCAAATCCTGTTTGCTCAAAAACATTTTCCCGCACTTGCGCCTGGGAATTACCGCCAATGGTCATACCATTCGCCCCATTACGATGAAAATAATTCTGCCTAATCGTGGGGGAGCTGTTACCACTGATAGAGATCCCATCCTGAGTATTGCGGGTAAATGTATTGTTTGTGATCACAGGATTGCTGGACTCAACCCACAAACCATAACCACGGGGCTGGGGATTTGTGACCGTTACCCCACTTAACTCAGCTTTGTCTGCACCGACGATAGTGACGTTTTGACCGCCAAAGCTGCGACTAAGGAATGTCCCACCACCTCTAATTGTAATTCCCTGTCCTTTGCTGGGACTATCTCCTTGAATCACAACACCCGGTTTGAGGTTGATGGGAAAAATCTCCCCCGTCTCAGCAGTATAATTACCAGGGAAGAGGATAATCATTGTATTGGGAGTCGCTACTTGCAAGGCGTGGGTAATAGTTTGGAACGGAGCGCTCTGAGTACCATTACCCGAAGTGTTATTTCCCAGACGGGGGTTGACAAATAACATTTTCACTTCAGACCTTGTGCTTTCACCCTGGGAGGTCTGAGGTATTTGAGCCGAAACTATACCCGAACCGACACCCAGTACAGTTATAGTTATTACTCCTAGGCCTAGGGTGAAAGATAAGATGGAAGAAACCAAAAACCAGACTAATTCCTGGGAAGAATTTGATTTATCAAGGTTGCGAGTTAGCTGTAATTGCAGGAGCTTTGCTTGAGAATATTGAGAATACATAATTGGGATAAATCCACTTTCGATAAATGCTAATAATATAGGACTTATGTAGCTGTAATCATATCTTAACTGGGGGGGGAAAGTGCAATCCTCACAATCAGGCAAAGAGCAGCCCTGAATACCAGCAAAAAATCTAATTTTTTATGACAGGTGTCTAAGTCCTATAATAAAGTTTTTATCCCCTGAGAATGAAGAATGTCAATCATTGGTATTATGCGATCGCTCACAGTCATCAACCAGGGAATTGCGATAATCAATACTAGAAGCAAGCATGAACACTTTGATTTCGGCGATTGTCTTAGCCACCACACATTTATTTGCAGGTAAACTAAGATTTCTCAAATATACACCACGTAGTCGTGGTTTCTCCTTTGGTAGCGGTGTATCTGTAGCTTATGTGTTTATTCACATTTTGCCAGAACTGAGTCAAGCACAAGTAAAACTGCAAAGCAGTTTAAATATGGTATGGAGTTTTTTAGAGCATCATGTCTATATAGTGGCACTTTTAGGTTTAACGGTTTTTTATGGCTTAGAGAGATTGGCGAAAACTTCACTTGCAGAGAGTGAAACAACAGGAAAGCCGACAGATTTCTTTTTCCTACATATTGCTGCTTTTGCGATTTATAATGTCTTAATTGGGTATTTGCTAGTACAACGAGAGAACTCAAATATCAAGGGTTTATTATTATTTTCTTTTGCCATGGCGCTGCATTTTGTGGTTAATGATCATGGTTTGCGTCAACATCACAAAAGAATCTATGACGAAATTGGTCGTTGGCTCTTATCAATAGCGATAATTGTGGGTTGGTTCCTTGGTTCGGTTACGGAAATTAATCAGGCTATTGTTGCGGTTTTCTTTGCCTTTTTAGCTGGTGGTATTGTCCTCAATGTTCTGAAGGAAGAACTACCAGAAGAGAGAGAAAGCTGCTTTTGGGCATTTGCTTGTGGTACATTGAGCTATACAATTCTTTTATTAGCTGTGCAATAGCTGTTGGGGATTGCACTTGATGCAAATTATTCATTGACTTTGGCCAAATAAATTACACAATAAAAGTTACTAGACCTGCTGATAAATAATTCTCTATTAGAGAAAAAAAGATATTTTGTGCGTTATTCAGGTGAATTGCTGAATATATGCTTTTTGTTCAGTTTAAGATATATGATAATATCGTTCTTAAATCTTTGCTGTTTCATGTATCTAGCAAGTAATGTATGTATAAAATTATAGTAAATCTATACTTATTTTTGATATTACCGTACTAAAAATTTTTGCTCAAAATGTCTCAAAGTTTTGATATTACCCCACTTAATGCAAGTAATAATAGGGTTGTTGTTATGGTGGAGCCAAACAGCCAAAAAGCGCAAATACAGCCAGCTGTTTACCGGATTTTAGATGCTAATCTAGACCGATCCCGGGAAGGATTGCGAATTATCGAAGAATGGTGTCGCTTTGGGTTAAATAACGCGCAATTAGTTGGGGAATGCAAGTACCTGCGTCAAGAATTGGCTCATTGGCATACTGCGGAACTGCGGGCGGCGCGAGATACACCCGGTGATCCCGGTACGGAATTGACCCATCCGCAGGAAGAACAACGCTCTAGCATTGGGGCGCTATTACAAGCAAACTTTTGTCGTGTCCAAGAAGCAATGCGGGTGCTAGAAGAATACGGCAAGCTTTACCATCCCGATATGGGTAGAGCTTTGAAGCAGATGCGTTATCGTGTTTATACTCTAGAAACTAGTTTAATGGGCTACCAGCGTCATCAACTGCTGTGGCGATCGCAGTTATATCTAGTAACTTCCCCCGCAGAAAATTTGCTCCCACAGGTGGAAGCAGCACTCAAGGCTGGATTAAGCCTTGTGCAGTACCGGGAGAAAATGGCTGATGACCATGTACGTGTACAACGGGCGACAAAATTAAGGGAACTATGTCATACCTACGGTGCTTTATTTATCGTTAATGACAGAGTAGATTTAGCTTTGGCCGTGGATGCAGATGGTGTACATTTGGGACAACAAGATATACCCATTGCCATGGCTAGACAATTACTAGGACACCAACGTTTGATAGGGCGTTCTACTACCAATCCTGAAGAAATGCAAAAGGCAATTGCTGAAGGTGCAGATTATATTGGTGTGGGTCCAGTTTATGAAACCCCCACGAAAGCAAATAAGCCAGCAGCGGGCTTACAATATGTTAGCTATGCCGCCCAACATAGCTCAATTCCTTGGTTTGCCATTGGGGGTATAGATACAAATAATATCAACGATGTGATCGCAGCGGGAGCGGAACGTGTAGCGGTGGTACGAGCTATCATCCAAGCGGAACAGCCGACCCTGGTAACACAATATTTGATTTCCCAGCTTCATCACATCCAACCATAACCAGTTGATAAATCAGCACTTTAAGATGTCTAATCAGATTACCCTCCAGGTAAATGGCGAAACTCGTAGTTGCTCCTCCCAAACCCTGTTACCAGATTTACTGCAACAGTTTGGTTTTAATCCCCGTTTAGTAGCGGTGGAATATAATGGTGAAATTTTACACCGTCAATTTTGGACAGAAACACAAATGCAGCCAGGCGATCGCTTAGAAATAGTCACCATTGTAGGTGGTGGTTAATTCAACACACCATTAGGGATAGGTTCAGATAGGTACAGCGAACGGTAAAGGGTTTTGCGTCTGGCTAATTGTTTACCTTTGCGACCGAGTTTTTCACGTAAATGCTGGTCGTTACACAATCGTTTGAAAGCCTGAAAAACTTCGTATCCAGATTTGGGATTCACGAGAATCCCATTTTCTTCATGGCGAACTATATCAATCACCGAGCCTAAACGAGAAGCAATCACAGGCTTACCGAAATAATTTGCTTCTAAGTAAACAATACCAAAACCCTGTATACATTCCTTGGTATCTAAGGAAGTGAGCATCGCAAACAGATCACAAGCTGCATAATAACCAGCTAATTCGTCATCGGGTATATGTCCGGTCAAGTGTACTCGCTTGTCTACTCGCAAGCGCTGGGCTAATTTTTTTAATGCGGGTTCACATGGCCCTTGTCCGCAAAGTATATAGTAAACATCAAGTCCAATTGTGAGTAGCAGTGGTAAGTTTTCAATCACACGATCAAAGCTTTTTTCCTTGACTAACCTTCCTACAGAAAGAATTACTATTGCTGTTTCCGGAATATTGTACGCTTCCCGCACCCGTTGACGTAAATCATCAAAATTAGCTTGATTCTTTTGAATACCAAATTTTTCTGGTCTGACTATAGGTTGAATGACATGGGTGGGAGTGGTTAAGCGGAAAGTTTTGTGGAGATAATCTTGGGTGACGTAACTGTTACAAACAATTCCCTCGGCGCGTTTCAAGGTCAATTTTAAGAGCGATCGCCATATGGGATTATGTAAAGTATCAATAATATCGCTACCATGGAGATACATAAAAAAGCGTATGGGTAGGATATAGCTCAATAGTAATAATGCTGGAAAATCGTAGCCGTCACCCCATTCAATATAACGGTAATGATAACGAAAATAGAGTTTGATGGCTAGCACAAATGAGCAGACTAAATCGATAGTAGGTTGTAATAGACTTCCCAGAAAATTACCCAACCAGTATCGACAATTGATCCAGCGATATACAGGAAATTTTTGAGCATCATCAAATACTTGATCGCCGGAACAAGCAGATGTGAGAACAACTACTCTTTCTGGGTCTTGAACACAGCGATTATAGAGATATTCCCCAATCACTGCTTTTTTGGGCAGAAATAGATGGGATATTACTAATATATCAGGATTTGCCCTTTCCTGTCTAATTTTTGTTCGTAGTTGTGAGATATGTTCCATGCTAATTTTTTATCAGTTGAATTTAAAAGATATGTAAGCCTTAATACTAGAATTTAGGTAAATGTTTAGATGGAGTGAAATTCTAGTAATTGAACTGACTAACTTGGTAAGTAAGCCAAGAAGTTAACTACATAGAAAACAAAATACTGGCTAACGGAATTTAAACTTGAAATTTGAGTGATTTCGCCATTTACAACTTCTTAAATCCTCAAATTCCCCTCGATATGGATGCTATATATACTAACTAGTGAGTACAAAGCTTCGTGTTCATTTAAGCGAAAAATAGGCTATTTTTTTATTTTCGCTAATAGCTATCATTCACAAAGCTGGGATTTGTACTTTTATCACCAGGTTTTTTCGCACTCTGAATTAATGCGTAATACTTGAGATAAGTATAGATAATTACCTCTCTTTAGGAGATAGACAATTCCACTTTTGTCTCCTTACTTGAGGGAATACATTACACATCTTTCATCTATATTTTATAACATTCAACATGGGAAATTATTGATGACTTATGTGAAGTTTTTGTAAATTATTTTAGGGGTACATAAATTTCACCAACTTGATAATTTCAGTCAAAAAGAATCCCCCACAAATCGGCAAATAATCCCGATTTCATGACTAAAAAACTGCTTGAAAAAATATCAAATAATTGTCTAGATTAATACCTTATCCTAAATAAACTTCGATGTCATGCCAAAATGCCCAAAAAATATGATTTACTGGTACTATATATCTTCCATTTTGTCTATTTTCCGGAAAATTATCCTCTTTTTCTGATAATGCTCAAGTTGTTAATCCGCTGGCTGCATAGTTAATACTAATACAAGTAGAAGTGATACATTACTGAGCTATTGTTAATAGCGAGTATATCTGTCATATCTGGACTGGCGTAGCCATACCCTTACTTATGATTATGAGTGGTCTGACATCATATAAATTGTCGGTATGCTTCATGTACGGTTATCTACCACAGAAATCCCCCCTGGGCTGACTGTCTAATCCCGATAGGACGCGGTAAATTAGATATATATCAAAAAAGTGAATGTTAAAAAGAGCTAGTGTCAATCAACAACTCACTAGTTCCAGTAAGTAAAAGATTTTTGAGAACCTAGAAAGCAATCATAACTAATACAATTTCTAAGCGCCTGTGTTATGGGTAACAAACTAAAACAAACCATCAAACCCTTGTTAAAGGTTTTCTTTCTTTTCAGCCTAGTGTTAAGTTTAGCACTTAGCCATGGTGATAATGCATTAGCAGCCCGCAGTGGTGGTCGCATCGGTGGCGGCTCATTTAGAGCGCCTTCTAGCCGCACCTACACACCGCGTACTTATGCGCCTCCTGGTGGTGGAGGATACTATCCCGGTGGTGGTTTCGGCTTTCCCTTCTTGATTCCCTTTTGGGGGATCGGCGGTGGGTTTGGCGGTCTATTTACCATCTTAATTTTCTTGGCGATCGCTAATTTCTTGGTACAAACCTTCCGCCGTGTGAGCGGTGGTGAAGGGGTAGACGTAGAGTACAGCAGCAATCCTCCTGTTTCTGTAACGCGGTTACAAGTTGGTTTATTAGCGCAAGCGCGTGGTTTGCAAACCGAACTCGACCAGATAGCCGAATCTGCTGATACTAACTCCCCACAGGGGAGAGCAGAAGTATTGCAAGAAGTCAGTTTAGCTTTACTGCGTCATCCAGAATATTGGGTCTACGCAGGTGGGGGTACGCAGCAAGTTAAATTAAATGCGGCTGAAAGTCAGTTTAATCGTTTATCTCTAGCCGAACGCAGCAAGTTTAGTGAAGAAACTCTCTCTAACGTCAACAACCAGCTGAAAGCAGCTTTGAAAAAAGAGGCTTTACCCCCTGCTGACCAAATCAGTGAAGGTCCGGGGGAATACCTAATTGTTACCCTACTAGCGGCGACATTAGGGAAGTTGGAAATCCCAGAGGTTAACAGTGCTGATGATTTGCGTCAAGTTTTGCGGCGAATTGGTGGAATTCCAGGTGATCAACTTTTAGCTATTGAGGTGCTTTGGACTCCTCAATCTGAAGGGGATACCCTGACTTCTGATGATATTTTGGCGGAGTATCCTGATTTAAAACTAGTATAAAGGTCTTCTTCGCCAATCATTCCATTGAGCCAGTAGATACAGTCATTCTATCTACTGGCTTGATTTTTTCGGCTGATATAGCATTTCCCATGCTCGTGAGGTAAACAGTTTTTTAGTTTTAGGGAACAGGGAAGAGGGAAAAGGGAATGGGGAATAAGTAATAAATTGGTGTGTACTTCATTAGACACACCAAAAGGCTTTATACTTCTTAAAATTTCAGAGTTTAAGAGTGGGTATAAACCGACAAAAAAGATATTTAAAATTCTATAGCTAAAATAGCGATAGTTGTTCAGATATTTCTTTACCTTTTGGTTTATTTCCCTGGATTAAATTAAAAAGATAAGTACCAATTTCTTTTGCAAGCAATACCGGAACTGCATTACCAATTTGTTTATATTTAGAACTTATCGAACCAGAGAAGATCCAATCATCAGGAAAAGTTTGAATTTTTGCCGACTCACGTACAGTTAAAGAACGCAACTCTACGGGATGACACATATCAGTGGCTTTTTGATGTGGACTTGTGGTTATTGTCGGAGAAGGTTTATCCCAGGATAATCTTCTATAAAAACCGACTTTTCCACCTCCCGAATCATAAGCAGCGCCCATGGCCTCTTTTTTCAATTCCTCTGGTAAATGTCTCCAGTTTTGTCCTGCTTCTAATAATCTTAAATATTTTAAGCGATTTTCTGAATAACTTATAAACTCTGACTCTCTATCAACTAAACCTGTTAAAGCATCTCTTAGAGTCCGCCATTTAGGTAGATGTTGACCATTTTGGCAATATTTGGGGAGAGGAAATGTAGCAGTCTCACCATCTCTAGAACCGATAAATACTACACGCTCTCTATTTTGTGGAACGCCATAATCTGCTGCTTCTAAAAGATTAGAAACTACCTTATATCTTAGTTGTTTCATTTCTGATAGTACCACCCTTAATGCAGATCCTGGCATTTCATCATCTGCTAAATGGGGATGATTTTTACCCCGTTCATTAATTGGTCTGTGACGAATAGGTGCTGAAAGTAACCCTTTGACATTTTCCATCAAGAAAAAACGGGGTTGAACTTCTTTAACAACACGGATAAATTCCATAAATAAACTACCGCGAGGGTCCATCACTGAACCTCTTTTTCCGGCGGTACTAAATGGCTGACAAGGTGGGCCACCTGTTACTAAGTCTACTTCTCCCACTTGTAAAGCACGACCTAATTTTAAAAATCTTCCTCCTTCCTCAAGTAGTGTTTGGGAACTGACTTTTTCTATTTCCCTAGGAACAGCACTTTCTTTAAGATCGGGTCTGTTAAGAAGAATTGTTTTTGCAGCATCATGGTCTTTTTCCACCACAGTCACTGTATGAAATCCGGCTGCTTCCATACCTAAATCCAGACCAAATGCACCTGTAAATAGGGAAATAGAAATCCCTTGATCATGTATCATGAGAAGGACTACCACACAGAGTAAATATTCTTGCAGTACAATTATACTACTTATTGCTAAAATATTTCTAACTTTTGTATAAGCCGAGGATACCGCCATCGGGGGCGGAAATTGGCAGTTTTCCTCGGTAAATCCCAATGTTTACCAGTATGTAAATGAATTTCATTTACATACTGGATTGCCCTTAAATTTTAGTATGTTTATCTACTATATTAGCTAAGTCTGGAACTGCTTCTTCTACGTGTTTCTTGGCGGAACTCCGGAATTTTTCATAGGTTCCTTTAACTATTTGCCGCTTTGTGTGCTGGATTCTAGCATCGGTAATACTGAGCATAGCGTCTGCTGTTTCAGAGCGACTGGCGATGAGATGAGATGCGGGATCTCCCTTGGCTGTACCCTCAGTCCAGAGAGGGTCAAGGGCTGTCAGGAATTGTGGTAGCAGCTGATCGACAATATAAGGGATGTATCCGGGGTTCACTCCTTTTAAGGCGGTGAAAGCGGTTTTCAAGGCTATACCAGTGATACCTGATTTAGAAGCTAGCTGCCGATCAATCATTTGGCAGCAATCATCTACAAGCATAGCCTTTTTGTTGGCAGTTAACAGCTGTTCACTTAATCCCATTTTATTGCTCCTGAATATCAATGCAATGCTAATTGTAAGCTAATGGCCATTTAACTGGGATAACATGGGCGGGCTAAATACCCACAGGTGTTTTGCAGCCGAGTAGCTGATATCATTTCCGGGTGATCGCAATTTAAACCCGGAATCCCTATAAAATTAATTTCTTAGTAATCTTAAACCACTGAGTGTAACTAACACGGTGGAACCTTCGTGACCAATGACCCCAATGGGTAAGTTAATGTTGCCTAAAAAGTTACCGATTAACAGTAATATAATGAAGCCTAGAGCTATCACTATATTCTGTTTGACAATGGAGTGCGATCGCCTACCTAATTCAATGGCTGTGGCTAATTTCTCTAATTTATCCGCCATCAATACTATATCTGCGGTTTCCAAAGCTACATCACTCCCGGCTATCCCCATAGCAATACCCACAGAAGCCTGGGCCAGGGCGGGAGCATCATTAATGCCGTCCCCCACCATAGCCACAGTTTGATACTCTTGTTGCAGCTGACGGATCACATTCAGCTTATCTTCAGGTAATAGTTCCGCATACACTTGATCAATACCCACAGTCTGGGCTACACTGTCAGCCGTGCGTTGATTATCCCCGGTAATCATGACAATTTGCTCAACCCCTAACTTTCGCAACCGAGTAATCATAGATACAGCTTCTGGTCTAATCAGATCAGCAATGGCGATCGCACCTATGATCTGTTGAGCCTGTGCCACCCAAACCACAGTTTTACCCTGATTTTCCTGAGATTGCGCCCATGTCTGTAACTCCTCTGGGGACTGGTCTACATATTCCCGTATAAAAGCTGTATTCCCCACAAACACCTGTTGATGGTTGACAAAGCCGACAATTCCCTGTCCGGGTATAGCTTGGACATCAACCCCACATTCCCAACCTGTACCAGCCGCCTCTACAATAGCCTTACCAATGGGGTGTTCAGAACAGGATTCCAAAGCTGCCGCTATTTTTAATACTTCTGGCTCCGAATATTCACCCCTAGAAATTACCCCATAAACTTGCAGATTACCTGTAGTTAAAGTACCAGTTTTATCGAAAGCAATGGCGCGAACCTTACCAATTTTTTCCAACTGCGCCCCATTCTTAAATAAAATCCCCTGTCGTGCACCATTAGCAATACCCGATAATAGTGTAGGCATAATTGCCGCCATCAGGGCACAGGGAGAAGCCACCACCAAAAAAGTCAAAGCACGATAAATAGTAACTTCCCAACTCCAACCCCAAATTAACGGCGGTAAAAACACCAACAACACCCCACCGACAACAACTACCCGCGCATAGATGCGTTCAAATTGCTCAATAAACTGTTGAGAAGGGGGTGCTTCCGTCTGTGCTTGTTCCACCAAACGAATCACACGCTGAATCAAACTGCTAGAAGGTGGTTTATGTACCCGAAGATGCAAAGCGCCAAAACCGTTGAGAGTCCCAGCAAAAACCTCATCCCCCACCGACTTTTCTATAGGTAAAGACTCCCCTGTAATTGCTGCCTGATTCAGGCTACTATAACCAGATATAATTATACCATCAGTAGGAATCAATTCACCTGGTTTAACAATAATTTCATCACCCACCTTGAGTTGAGTAATAGGCAGCATTTCTGGTTCTCCCCCCAGTAAAACGCGAGCTGTATCTGGTGTCAAACTCATCAAACCGCGGATACTCTTCTCAGTGCGACGCATAGCGTAACCTTCCAGTGCGCCACTAATAGCAAAGATGAGAATCAAAATTCCCCCATCAATAATTAGATAGTATTCCCCACGCCATAAACCCAACCCAGCAGCACCCAGAGCAGCCACAATCATTAACAGATCAACATCTAATTCTTGTTCTTTAATTAGAGTGGTCAAACCCTCCCGGGCGCTATCATAACCACCAATCACATAAGCAGCGGGTAAAAACAGCAGAGCCCATCCTAACCAATCAACAGACAAAGCCAACCAACCCACAAACAAAAACATACCACAAAACACAGCCGCCAAAGTATCCGAACCTTCGGCAATAAATCTTGTTAAACCCCGATAACTCAGCATAATAACTCATTGATCACAATGCCCTCACCCTAAACCTTGACATCACTGTCAATGTCAAGCCTAAAATCGATAAAAACTACTTTGCGAACCTTTGCGTTTAAAAACAGATGACCACCCTAACCATCAAAGAACTCACCCAAGCAGTAGGACAAGGGATAACCCCGCGGATGGTGAGACATTACCATCAACTAGGACTACTACCACAACCACAGCGATCGCCAGGCAACTACCGCCTGTACACAGATAGAGATATAGTTAGACTGCGGCGCATAGTCGCCTTAAAAAACCAAGGCTTTCAACTTAACCATATTCGCCAGATTTTAGAAATAGAACCAGAAACAGACAACAGCAAAAGCCTAACAGAGCAACTGCAAAAACAATATGGGGCTGTAATGCAGCAAATATCCCAACTCAGACAAACAGCCTCAGCATTAGAGAGCTTATTAGGACGTGATCGCCATTGTCAAATCATGCAAGCCGAAGTATTATCGCAACTCAAACTGCTAGAAGTAGAAACCCAAGTAGGAATAGGAGAACTTAATCAACTGTGGAGTGGGTTAGATGCAGAAGTACATAATCATGCAGAAGCATTTACCGAGTCATTACAACGCATCCTTCCTGACCTGTCCGAGCGTTCGGAAATCGAACAACATTTAATAGCTCAACTAGTTTTAGCCTGTGGTGATGTGAGTTTAGTATCCTTTGTCAAACTCAGTCCAGGTGCGATCGCCACCAGTCGTAAAACCTTAAAAACCGGGTGTAAAATAGTAGTAGATATACCCACAGTCGCCGCCGCCTTAGACCAAACCAGACTAACCCACCTAGGGTGTGAAATTATCACCTTAATTGACAACCCCCATATTACCACCGCCCCAGAAGCCGAGACAGAATTCTGGGAGCAGGACAAATGGCGGCAAAAACTTGCCCAAATCAGTAATAATAGTATATTAGTCATAGGCTACGCCCCCTCAGTCCTCTTAGAAACCTGTGAAGCCATCAAGCAGCAAAAAATCCAACCAGCCCTGATTATAGGTTTACCCATAGGCTTTAGCCACGCTCCCGCTGCCAAACGCCGACTTATGCAACAACCGATACCATACATTACCATAGAAGGGACCCTAGGAGGAGGCTTACTAGCGGCCACAGCCCTCAACTCCCTAGTAGAAACCTTAATCACCAAACCCCACTGTCACTGTCATCTGACAAAAATATCAGTATCTGCGCCGCAAAATCAACCAACTAACAACCGGAGTTCCAATTAAAGCTGTCACAGAGTTGAGGGGTAAAACCAGCTGACTTCCTGGTAACTGAGACACCAAATCTGCAATTAAAGCCAAAATACCCCCCATGATAATCACAGCAGGTACTAATACCCGATGGTCTGAAGTATGAAATAAACTGCGACACAGGTGAGGAACAGAAACACCTAAAAAAGCGATCGGACCACAAAAAGCCGTAATTGCCCCTGCTAAAATAGAAGCACTAGTAATCAACCAAAACCGAGTGGGTTGTACAGCTAAACCGAGAGTACTAGCATAAGACTCACCTAGCAGCAGTGCATTTAAAGGTTTTGACAACAGAATAGCTATAACTAACCCCAAAACTACCACAGGGGCTAAAACTAATATTTGCGTCCAGGTAACACCGCTAAAACTGCCAAAAGTCCATTGTATGTAAGTTTGGATATTATTAGTTTCACTAAATTGCAGCAAAATACTCACTAACGCACTTGTAGCATAGCCAAACAACAAACCTAAAATCAGCAGTTGCATTGTATCTTGAACACGCCGCGCTACTACTAAGACCAAGCCTAAAGTTAAACCTGCGCCCAAACTTGCAGCCATCACCAAAGTTAAATCACCAATTATACCTAAACTTTTGAACATTACACCCGCACCACTAGCACTTGCTGTCAGAACAACTAAAGCCACCCCCAAACTAGCACCTGAACTAATTCCTAACACAAAAGGACCCGCCAAAGGATTTCTAAATAAAGTTTGCATTTGCAAACCACTCAGACTCAAAGCAACACCTGCTAAAGTAGCTGTTATGGCTTTTGGTAAGCGGAATTTGAGAATAATATTCGTCCATGTGGCTTTTTCCGGTTCTCCTCCTAGTAAGATGATTAGAACTTGCTTTAGGGGTATATCTACAGAACCAAAAGCTAAATCTAGTAAGAAGGCGAAGATTAAAAATGTTAGTAAGGTGAGAAATATCAGGGATGGCCGATTTATCTTTTTATGTCTAAGTAATTTAAGTTTCAATTTAACTAACCGCCAACTTCGCCAAGATAAGAATGAGATAATTTCACGCATTATTATAATTTTTTAGTCGGGACTTGAGTCCTCAAGTTAATTTGCGGTAATACACTAGCTGATGCTTGGGTAATATTTGGGGATGAAATATTTTGATTAAGTCAGATAGAACTATGTCAGGGTTACTAATACCACTTTCCCAATAATCGTTTCCTTGATATTCGTTTAATTGGGCATCATTATTATATAGGTTGCCTGTTTTTACAGCTTGAAAAGCAGTATAACGCTGATCTTCGTTTAATAAATCTTGTAAACTTTGCCAAGATTGACTAAAGTTAAGCCAGTAGTCAGCATTAGCCGCACGTTCTAAGACAACCTCAAAGGATAGGGGTAAACTCCCAGATGTGTTATCATCACTCCACAGATAATTTGCCCCAGCATCATTAAGATACTTGGCTACATAACTATCTCCTGCTGGCATAAACCAAGTTCCTTGAAAGTTAAATCCCACAAATACAGTAGGACGATTGTTGACCAACTGAGTTTTTTCGGCAATTTCTTCATATTTACTCGCAACTTGATTAAACACTTTTTCGGCTTTTTCTTCTTGGTTGAAAAATAAAGCAGTGAATTTTATCCACTCGCTTCTTCCTAGTGGTGAATTTTCCATATATTCCGCATTAATCGCCACTTTCAACCCAGCATCTAATAGTTGGGGATAACTATCTGTTTGTGTATTTCCTACCGCATAGGTTGTAATTAACGCCGGATTTAATTCTAATATCTGCTCGATGTTGGTATTATTATTACTACCAACTTCTGTGATCTTACCTGCTTTAATTCTCTCTACCACTTCCGGTGTATTAACTTGCTTGAAATCTCTTACACCCAGGAGTTTATCTAGTAATCCTAATTTGGTAAAATGCGGTAAATGGGTAGTGGAAAGAGAGACAACAGAATCTACAGGTACTGTGATTACTTGGGTCTCTCTAAAGTTTTCTGGTACAGGGGCGCCACATTGAACTAATACATATTTGAAATCTCGATTGGCATCACGCCAAGGACTTTTAACAGTAACAACTTTGTAGGCTTTATGATATTCTACATCAAAACCTTGGGCGTAATTGATAGTAGCTTTTACAGGAAAATAATCAAGATTGGAATCATATGCTTGACCACAGGAGTTGATCAGATTAGGATGATTACAAGCAATAACTAAAGTAGCAACAAACAACAATAAACACCCATAAAGGTTTATTCTACGTCGAATAGATTTGGCATAATTCATATTATTTACTCGATAAATGACAGATATCACAGAATTAATGAACCACAGATGAACACAGATGAATCTGCTTGAATAAATCCAGTATCCTTCCTCTTGTGTTTGTCTTCTCTGCTTGTCTGTGGTTCAATAAATCCAAGTTAATCCAACACAGGAGGGTAAGAATGTTCTCTCACCTGATTACCTTTTACCAGATGTTCCTCAACAATAGTCTGGGCCACATCAGGAGTAACGCGAGTGTACCAACTCCTATCCTCAGAATTAAACACTACTGGACCGAGTTTACAAACTTCCAAACAGCCAGATGTTCTGACTTCTATATCTAAACCTGCTTTCTCCACTGCTGTTTTTAAAGCTGTAAATGTAGGTTCCCATTTTTGAGAAGGAAGACAACGCCCAGAGGTACACACTGATATATAAGAACGCTTTAAAGGGTTGCGGGTAAATGGTATGGGGTTGGTTCCTAAGACGTAAATTTCCCGTAATTGTTCATACAGGGCTAATTTAGATAAATTAGGTTTACCTTCTGGTAATAAATTTTCATCTTCCACAAAGGGATTAGGTAAAAATATGGTCATCACTTCGACATTTGCACCATTCCAAAATTTAATCCCCCAACTTCTGGGACTTCCTTGTGCGTTAAAGCGGCGATAAAATGCAGCGCGACTAACTTGACGCTCTTGTCTTAATTCCAACGGTGTTTTACATTCAGGACCACCTAAGCTGGGTTCAATACATAAGTGTAAATGCCAACCTTCAGCGGCTACTGTTAAATAACCATCATATAAAATACATAATTTAGGTGCAGCCGTAAATTCTAATTCTAATACACCACCTTCAGCAACATGACCTACTCCTACTTGTTGCCAATTTTCCTGAAATAAGGTATAAAGTAGTGATGATAAGACATCGCTACTGGCATCAAAATCTTCATATTCAACTCTACCTCCTGAAAGCAAAGGTTCTGTTTTCATCAGATTTAATGGTTTTACCCAAGGATTAAATTGAGTCATAGGATTTGCTTGTGACTAAATTTTTAGAATGTTGAACTCAAACCAACTTGAAAAACTCTACCTGTGTCAGGGAAACCAGGAAATAGCTGATAGCGTTGGTTGAAAATATTATCTACACTACCATTAAGTACAAGGTTATCACTCAGGGAAATTCGCAGTTTAGTATCAAAGGTGGTATAACCAGATAAAAATTCTGTGTTGGTATTATTGGTAGGATACCCACTCAGGGAATGCATGAGAAATGCTAAATATAGGCCTTGAGCATTTTCATAGGATATTCCCGCATTTAAACTATTTGCACCCGCAAAACGCAACTCTTTACCTACTTCAGCAGAATTGGTACTTTCTAAAATGCGTGGGTCATTGAGGGTATAATTGGTAAAGGCAAATATATTCTGGGCTAGTTGCACATTTAATGCTGCTTCGATTCCTCTGGTACGCACTAAGTCAATATTTTCAAAACTGGATATGGGATTACGAAGAATAAAAGCAATATTATCTGATTGAGTATTTTGGAAAAATGTTAAGCGCAGTACACCAAAATCACCAAGTTTCTGATCGATCCCAATATCATAACTATTGCCTTTTTCGGGTCTTAAATCGGGATTCCCTACAAAAGTCGCACCTTGAGCAAATAACTGAAATAGGGTAGGTACACGGAAATTTCTGATGTAGTTAACTCTGAGGGTGGTGGAATCAGATAATCCTAGTTTGGCTCCGATACTTGGTGATGTAAAGGAACCATTGGCTAAACTGTTGAAATCTTGGCGTAAACCTAAGTTAACACCGAGTCCAGGTGTGACATCTACCTCATATTTAGCAAATAATGCACCTTGACTAATGCTGTCGTCATAACTAAATGTTCTGCTATTATCAGTCAAATTTAAACTACTATTAGTTGCTGATACATTGCGGTAATCAAACCCATAAACTAAAATCTGATTGTTGACAAGTTTCCAACTGTGCTGTGTTTGGATACCATAGGAATTTTGTCTGTTGTCTCTTTGGTTTGTGGGACTATCAAACCTTGTATTGAGAAAGTCTGTGTAAATCTTGGCTGTTAATAGGGAATCTTTTCCTTCTGCTAGCTGAGAGTTCCAAGTTAAATCAAGTAAAACTTGGTCGGTGTATTTGCGATTATTAGGAGTTAAGGAATTGAAAAATCCTTGTCCTTGAGGTTCAGGAATTGCTACTCCTCCTGAGACTCCCTGATTTTTCCCTAAATATAAACTAGAAAGGGTTAAAGTATTTCTGTTTCCTAAATCTGCCTCTAATTTGACATTAAAATTATTGAAAAGAACATCATCATTTTCCCTTGTCCCCTGAAAATTAGCTTCGGGAATGGAAAAAGGATAATTATTCTGGGCTTGGGTGCGATTATAACCTAAAACCCAAGATATATTACCCAACCTACCACTATTTTGAATAGTTTGCTGATTTAATCCGTAGGCGCCCAGGGTAACTCCGGACTGGGTGGTGATTTTCTCTGTGGGACGACGAGTAATAATACTAATCACTCCCCCAATTGCATCGGAACCATATAAAGTAGAACCTCCACCGGGTAAAACTTCTACTCTTTCTATATTGTTGGTGGTAATTTCTGAAAGGTCAAAACCACCAGAACCTAAATTATTTATTGGTCTACCGTCAAGTAAAATTAAAACTTGTCCAGTGTTAGAACCGCGAATAAATTGACCGCTTAATGCACCAACTCCTGTCCCCACTGTACCATCACTCAAAACACCGGGGAGGAATCGTAGGGCTTCTTTGACTGTGCGCGCACCTTTGGCTTCTATTTCTTCTTGGGTAATTACATACACTGGACGTGTGGAATCTTGAACTGTTCCATCACGGCGCAGGGGGGAAGATACTGGCTGATTTAAGAGTTTATCGATGACCGTCAGTTCAATATCAGCTTCTGGTTCTGAAGCTATGACATATCCTCCTGATAAAATTAAATAATTTGTATTTAAAATTAGTAAGTTGAGCAAACAACACCTGTAAAACTTATACATTAAATTCCTCAAATTCCTCTCTATAGGTATGGTTCTGAATGAGACTGGTTGCAAAGTGGCGTTTATTAATCATGGAAACAGATAAACTCTTGTTTGCATGGATGAGTTTTTTGATATGCAAATTCAGCACCACAAAATACTTTTATGTAGCAAAAAGGTTTATTTCCACACATCATCCCAATGGCGCTGAACTTACCCCGATAGTTCAGGTGTTAACTGTTACGTCTTTGGTAATTGTGTGCTTTTTTTGACATTTTAATCCGTTGTATATTAAACCCTAGTGATAATGATTATTATTCTAATTTAGATATTTGTCAACATTTATTTAGCTTGCCGTACTACATTTGTCCTGTAAGGGCCACACATAGATGGAATTGAGGTTAAATTAAACTCTTGACTAATCTGAGAGCGAGTACATGACCCCGTTGTCAAAAAGTAATGATAAATGTCATCCCAGATGTATAATTAGCGCGTCTGCTCCTAATATAAAGAGATACAATTCCAGATCCTCTAGCTTTGTCTACCCAGATCAATAATATATGTGGCAAGAAGAAAAAAAAGATAGTGCGATAGTTACTCTAGCATTATTGCTGTCTTTAGTGACTACCCCTATGACAGTACCTTTGTTTGTACCGACACCAGTGCTGGCACAATCTGCTACTGACTCTTTCCTAGCGCCTCAAACAGTGGAAGATCAGACTACACTCAAAATTGATGGTTCTACCAGCTTGGGAGCAATCAACCGCAGTTTAAAACAGAGTTTTGAGCAAGGGTTTTCTGGGACAAATGTAGAGGTTGCAACTAATGGGTCTGATGCAGCGATTTCAGCTTTGCTAAGTGCAAATATTGATATAGCAGCGATCCCTCGTGATTTGACTCCAGAAGAACAAGCCCAAGGTCTGGCACAAGTATTGATTCACAGTGCAAAAATTGCTATCATAGTTAGTACGGATAATCCCTTTGAGGGTAGTTTGACTTCTGAGCAATTTGCCGGTATTTTCAGCGGAAATATTACCAACTGGTCAGAAGTTGGAGGTACAGATAGTAATATTCGATTCATTGACCGCCCAGTAAATAGCGAAACCCGCAACACATTTCGCACCTACCCAGGTTTTCAGGGTTCTGAACTTGTTACAGGCGCGAATGCTACCGTAGTCCTAGAGGATGATATCACGGAAATTATCGCCAAACTGGGCAATGATGGTATTAGCTATGCCATGCTCCATGATGTATCGCGTCTGCCCAATGTGCGAGTGATTCCTGTCAATGAAACTTTACCGGATCAGCTTAACTATATCTATTCCCTGCCTTTGGTGTATGCTTACAGGCAAAATCCTAGCCCCAATTTAGATGCTTTTATCAAGTTTACCCAGGCAGTACCAGGAAAGCAAGCCATAGAAACGGCCCTGGTTGGGGGAGAAGTAGAAACACTAGAAATTCCTGGACTAGATCCCCCGGCTCCCCTATTAGATGAAGACCAGTCTCCAGAAAATATTTCTAGTCCTGATCAGATGCCTGAGATACCTTTATGGTGGCTTTTATTACCTACGTCTGTTATAATTGGGTTACTAATATGGCTGTTCCGGTCACGTCGGGCAGATCCTAAGAAGAAAGTCCCTGGTTATACTGGGGAAATATCTAAAAAAAATGAGGACTCAACCAGCAGAAATGATACCTCGGTTACAGCAGCAACTGCTACGGGGTCTGTTGTTGCGCCTGAAACAGTGAATGATCAAGAACTGGTTGAAACTCAAAATTTTAAAGCTACAGATTCTCAAGTTTCACTGGTGTTTGAAGGGGAAAATTTGCAGAGCAAATACTCTCTTGACCAAACAGCAGCACAACACCAGCCAGAATTTGATTTAAGTGCAAGTTTGCGACTAAGTGAAAATATATCGGCACGGGTGACCAATTTACAGGAAATATCCCTAGATATGAGTGAAGAGGTGTTGAATGCAGTAGCCGATGCAGCTGAACCCATCAACCATAGGACGGTCTGTGATCATCCGGAGAAGACAGATATTTTTGCAGACAGTCAAACCTTTGTAGAAATGGGGATTGACCATGAGGGTCATGGGGGGGAAGATCCATTGTTGAATCATCCCCTGGGGGATAGCTTGGCTGACGTAGCCATGGCCGCAGCACTGAATGGGGAGCGGAGTATTATCCTTAAGCTGCGAAATGCAGAATGGGCTTATGTGACTTGGTACATTGATCAAACTTGTCAGGAAGCATTATCAAATAATGGCATATCTCAATTGTATCTGCGGCTGTATGATGTGACGGATTTAAACTTGAGTTATCAAAGTCCTCAACTGCTACAGGAATATGAGGTAAAGTGGGAAATACCAGAGAAATATATTCCGATCCCCCAAACAGATCTGCTTGCGGGGGGGCTAGTCGATCGCAATTATATCGCCGCCATAGGTTTTAAGGTAGATGATAATTGGGTAACTATTACCAGTTCTGAACGGGTTCGCGTTTTTGCTACACCCCAAGAAGACACCAGAGGAGGATTTCATCTCGATGGGGATCGGAGTATGATGCTTAAGCTGCGAAATCCAGAATGGGCTTATGCGACTTGGTACATTGATCAAACTTGTCAGGAAGCATTATCAAATAATGGCATATCTCAATTGTATCTGCGGCTGTATGATGTGACAGATTTAGACTTGAGTTATCAAAGTCCCCAAGTGCTACAGGAGTAT
>NZ_JAQMTM010000106.1:0-15808 GCF_028331085.1 Anabaena sp. CS-542/02 | reverse complement strand
TTGTCAAGTCATGATTAGTGTATCAACTATTGTTTGACCCCACCCTCTCCTTGCAAGGGTAGGTTTTTAATATGATCTGTGAAGGCAAGACTAGGAAGACAAGGAAGGAAAGTGGACAAGGAAGATTTTATACGGACAATGATATTTTAAGGGGCTATTTTTATTACTAAAAATACAGACTTTGTACTGTTTTTCTCCCTTGTCACCTTGTCCACCTTGTCCACCAAGTCTTGTCCTTGTAAGGGGAGGGGACTGGATTTTATTGTTTCGGTGTCTTCCACAATCCTTCCCTGTTCCCTAATATAAAAATTACCTGTTTAATACTTTCCAAACATCCTCTAAGATAAAAATTACCTGTTGAAAAATTATCAAACATCCTCTAAATATATTGTGAAATATTAAATTACCGGCTGATAAAAACAAGATTAATTTTCCTTAGTTATCAGGGGAGATTATTGTTAATGATTCCTAGTAGCTATCTCTTCTGGTAGAAGGAATACTAGATGGGAATTAATAAATTATTGGTAACCCTTTTGATAATTTTAGGTATGAACATCATTGCTTGGATAATTCTGGGTTTAATTGCCGGGGCTATTGCTAAAGCTATTTATCCTGGTCGTCAGGGTGGCGGAATCATTGCAACTATGATCTTGGGTATTGTCGGTGCTTTAATCGGGGGAACTATTGCTACTCTGTTAGAAACAGGAAGATTACAAATTACTGCGGCGACTCTGAGTATTCCTGGTCTAATTGTCGCTATTATTGGGGCAATAATTGCCATCTTTTTATGGGATTTGCTCACTAGTAGGACTAGTCATTAGTTACCAACATAGCAATGGTAGTTATGAGATGCAAGTTAATAGGAGTAAATATTAAATACTCCACTTCTTTTATCAAGAGTGGAGTCACAAAAAAAATAGGAAAAAATCTGGAGATAACCTTGATTAACCTGTGATTTGCTCTAAACCTTTACCTTGGCTTTTGACCAGACACCAGTTTCATCTTCATCAAACTGTTCATGAACAGCTTCCCAACCGGCTTGTTCAGAGATTAACTCGTCACCGGTCTGCTCCAAAACGGCATTATAGCGAGTCATGAATGTTCCTTGAGCTGCTTGGGAAAGAT
Source organism: Anabaena sp. CS-542/02 (assembly GCF_028331085.1). NCBI lineage: Bacteria > Bacillati > Cyanobacteriota > Cyanophyceae > Nostocales > Nostocaceae > Anabaena > Anabaena sp. CS-542/02. The sequence goes on along the minus strand of NZ_JAQMTM010000106.1, from coordinate 14,683 downwards.
GAGAGCGAACTTCCAAAGACAAGTCATCTGGACTGTTACATGGGCCAGAACAAGGATGAGTCAATGTTTTATCAGTTGTGTGAATTTCTTCACCACCAGAACTTTCGATCAGTAATTGAAATTCCCCCAGGCGATCGCTTGGCACTTCTGCCATTAATATAAACTGGCCAGCTTGTAAGCGTGTTTGATAAACTGTGGCTTTGTCTTCAGACATCCCCCAAGCTGTTAAGGCTGATACTAGTCCAGCGCCGGCGCTACCTGCGATCGCTCCACTAGCAGCACCTAGCAACAACGCACCTATCGGACCTGCGGCTACAATTGGGCCTACAAAGGGAACGAACAGTACGCCCACACCAGTTAGTAAGCTGAGAAACGAGCCAAACAATGAGCCAAAAATAGCTCCTGTTCTCAAGCCTCCTAGAATTACATCTTTCTTAGTAATAAAACCAGAAATTCGCGTTTCTGATTGGAAATCTTTGCCCATGACGGAAATATTATCTCTAGGTACACCCCTATCTAGTAAACGTCGAATCACCTGATCAATTTGCTTTTGTTCTTTGAATACGGCTGATATGGTACGTTCTGCTTGATAAACTTCTGGCACTTAAATACTCCTGAAAACTTATTTTGGCAATACTAGGGAGGTTGACTTCTATACACCCACAGGGGTTTTAGTTTCTGCTTCTGGTTGTGCACCGCTGGGTTCTAAGGCTTGTCCTTCAATGAATGAACGCAGCATCCAAGCCATCTGTTCATGCTCTTCCATGAGTCCAGTTAAAAAGTCAGCAGTTCCCTCATCATGAAACTGTTGACTACACTGATCCACATCGTCCCGCAAATTCCGAATTAGCTGCTCATGATCTTCTACCAATCGGGCTACCATCTCTGTTGCTAAGGGTAAATCACCGCTATGTTCTTTGAGGGTAGCAATCTTGAGAAATTCCCCCATTGTACCCACAGGGAACCCGCCCAAAGCCCGAATCCGTTCTGCTAAAGCATCAATGTTTTCAGTCAATTTCTCATACTGTTCTTCCCAAAGTTCATGCAAACTACGGAACTGAGGCCCTACAACATCCCAATGGTACTTTTTGGTTTTTACTATCAGAACGTAGGAATCTGCTAAGTCTTGATTCAACAGATTCATCACGCCCTGACGTTGTTCTTTTGTCAAACCAATATTAATTATACGCATTGCTTTCCATCCCTAAGCTAACCTATGTATAAATTTTCCGATATATAGATATAATCAACATCAACCAGGGGGAAGATCATTTCCGCATCATTAATTACCACCTATGGTGAGATTTATTTGTATCTCTTAATAGATAATTATTTATTTTTTAACCTGTTGCTAGTTGATTCTTAATCAACGTCCAATATTCTAATAGCAAGCTAACCTAATCATCACTGCCCAAAATTGTTAATGTAACTAGCAATACTTGGGGGGTTTTGTAGTCGGTAATGCTATTGACAGCTGCCAAAAGTCATGAGGTGTCAATCTAGTCAAATCCCTATGGTTTGTTGATTAACTAAGACCGTGAATTAGCAAACCTCAATACCAACTGGAAATTTCCAGCCGGGAAAACATTGCTTATGCTTTCCCATGATCCATTAATGACAGCACTTCTAATCAACCACGTAATCCTATGTCACAGTCCAACAACCCGAAAGTTACACTTATAGGTTTTGCTTCTCTTCCTGCTGATACTTTTGCTGATGGTCCATCATCAGGTAGTGCTATTACTGGTAATACCAATGGTAGAGTCATACCCTTTGAGCGCCAGCCCATACAGGGATTTAGTTCAGTCCAGAGAGCCGATGCTGATTCCTTCTGGTTAATGTCTGATAATGGTTTTGGTAGTAAGGCTAATAGCCCTGATTATTTACTGCGAATTTATCGCGCTACCCCCAACTTCCGCACCACCACTGGGGGTGATGCAACTGTTAATGTGTTGGGTTTTGTGCAACTATCTGACCCTGACAACAGGATTCCTTTCGCAATTGTTAACGAAAACACGAGCGATCGCCTGTTAACTGGTGCAGATTTCGACCTGGAATCCTTGGTAGTTGCAGCCGATGGGACTTTCTGGATTGGAGAAGAATTTGGTCCTTATCTCCTGCACTTTGATAGCACGGGTAAGCTATTACAGGCCCCCATTCCTACACCGAATTACGTCAGTTTAAATACTCTCGATGGTAAACCACCCATTGTGATTGGACATCGAGGAGCTAGCGGAGAACTACCAGAGCATACTCTAGGAGCCTATAAACTAGCCGTTGAACGGGGCGCTGATTTTGTTAAGCCTGATTTGGTTTCTACCAAGGACGGTGTATTAATCGCGCGTCACGAGCCGAATCTGATCGCCACCACTGATGTGGCCTCCCGTCCAGAATTTAGCGATCGACGGACTACCAAAATAGTTGATGGTGTTGCCGAAGAAGGTTTTTTTGCTTCTGACTTCACCCTAGCAGAAATCAAAACCTTACGGGCGATTATGCCCCAGGGCTACCGTCCTCAAGTATTTAATGGTATCTATGAAATTCCGACTTTTGAGGAAATCATTGAGTTAGTTCAACAGATAGAAGCTGATACAGGTAAGAAAATAGGTATTTATCCGGAAACCAAACATCCCACTTTCCACAATGACCTGGGTCTGTCCCTGGAAGAACCTTTATTAGCAACTCTAGAACAAACTGGTTTCACCGACCCCTCACGGATTTACATCCAATCCTTTGAAGTTGGTAACCTGAAAAAGCTGAGTCAACTAACGGATATTCCCCTAGTTCAGTTATTAGATGCAGGGGGTGTTAACTTAGATGGTTCATTAAGTGAAATTCAACCCTACGACTTTGTAGTGAGTGGCGACCCGCGCACCTATGCTGACCTGCGGACAGCAGCAGGACTAGAAGAAATCGCCAGCTACGCCTCTGGTATTGGCCCATGGAAACGGATGATTATCTCGGTTCAAGGGGTGGATTCTAATGGTGACGGTCTAGCGGATGATGTCAATGGTGATGGTGTAGTCAATGATGCTGATAAAACGACTACCTCACCTACAAGTCTGGTGCAAGATGCCCATGCTGCGGGTTTGGTGGTACATCCTTATACCTTCCGTAACGAAGGGAGGTTTCTAGCGGCAAATTATAACGGTAATCCAGCCCAGGAATATATAGATTTCATCCAGTTAGGCATTGATGGTTACTTTACAGACTTTCCGGGTACGGGTAACCAAGTGCGTGACCAATTAACTGGAGCGTTGGTTATTTCTCCTGATAACCCCAGTCTGTTACCTCCTGAATTTGCTACTTTAGACGGTACTGCACCTTTGGTGATTGGCCACCGGGGAGCTAGTGGTTTACGTCCGGAACACACTCTAGAAGCATATAAACTGGCGATCGCTGATGGTGCTGATTTCATTGAACCTGATTTAGTACCAACTAAAGATGGCTATTTAATAGCCCGTCATGAAAACGCCTTAGCACTTCTTAATCAAGATGGTTCAGTGAATAGAACTGTCACCAGTACGGATGTCAACGACCGTCCAGAATTTGCTGACCGCCTGACTACTAAAACCATAGATGGCCGTACATATAGGGGTTGGTTTAGTGAAGATTTCACCCTAGCAGAAATCAAAACCCTCAATTCCATCGAGCGGTTACCAGATTTACGGGGAACTAGCTTTGATAATGATGGGTTGAAGGTTCCCACCTTGGAAGAAATTATCGACTTGGTGAAGCAAGTAGAAGTAGAAACTGGTCGTAAAATTGGTATTTATCCCGAAACCAAGCATCCGACTTTCTTTGCGACCCAAGGTACTCTGTTAGATGGTACAACACCCATCAATATCAATTTGGGTCAAGTACTAATTGACACTTTAGTGGCAGAAAACTTTACAGACCCATCACGGATATTTATTCAGTCTTTTGAGGTAGGTAATCTCAAGGAATTGAAACAGACCATTATGCCTGCGGCTGGCGTTGATATCCCCTTGGTACAATTGCTGGGTGGTGCTAGTGGTCGGCCCTATGATTTCGTGGTCAGTGGTGACCCCCGCACCTACGGTGATTTGACTCGCCCTGAACAGTTAGCTGAGATTTCCACCTACGCCGCTGGTATTGGTCCTAACAAGCGCCTCATTGTCCCTAGTGTAGGTGGTCAACTCCAAGCACCCACTACCTTAGTACAAGATGCCCACGCAGTGGGGTTAGTTCTACACCCCTACACTTTCCGCGATGAAGATATTTTTCTGGCTGCGGAGTACAATGGTGACCCCAAACTAGAATATCAACAGTTCCTCGATTTGGGCGTGGATGGTTTCTTTAGCGATTTCCCCGGAACTAATAGCTTAGTTGTACAACAATCCCTGGGTGAACCGGTGTTCTCCAATCTGGCTCGGTCTCGGGGATTTGAAGGTATGGCTATCAGTCCAGACAAGAAAACCATCTATCCCATGCTCGAGGGTACTGTTTTAGGTGACCCAGCTAATTCTCTGCGGATTTATAGATTTGATGCCCAATCGAAGGAATTTCAGGGTCTGGTGGGCTACTACCCCATGGCACAACCTAACCATGCGATCGGTGCATTAACGGTGGTCAATGACAATGAATTTCTGGTGATTGAACGGGACAACGGTCAAGGTCCAACGGCTCAGTTTAAGAAGGTATTCAAGGTGGATTTCTCCCAAATTGATGCTAATGGTTTTGTGTCTAAGGAGGAAATCGTTGATTTACTCAATATCAGCGACCCCAATGATTTGAATGGAGATGGTAACACTATATTTACCTTCCCCTTCGTGACTATTGAGGCTGTGCTGGTGATTGATGAAAATACACTACTGCTGACTAACGATAATAATTATCCGTTTTCAGTGGGTAGACCACCAGCTATAGATAACAATGAAATCATTCTCTTACGTTTGGAAGATCCGCTAAATTTGCCCAGTCCTGGGGTGGTTATGGGTACAGCCAATAATGATGACCTCATCCTTAATAGTAATCAATCTGGAGTCACTGTTTTTACCGGAAATGGTAATGATACGGTGGAAGCTAGTTTGACATCAAATGTAACCGTTAATTCTGGTCGCGGTGATGATGTGATCTCTATGGGCAGTAACAGCTATGCAAGTGGTGGTGACGGAGATGATACCCTATATCTAGGGTCCCAGGGTGCTGTGGGTGGTACTGTGCTCGATGGGGGTCGGGGTAATGATACCCTGATGGTTGTGGAAGCGAACAGCACGAATATGCTCCTGGGTGGGGCAGACCATGACAGGTTACAGGTAGCAGAAGGCCGGGGTCAGATGCTCTTTGGTGGTTCCGGTCGGGATGTGCTGCGTTCTAGCCCGGATGGTCATAATCGGCTGTATGGGGGGTCTGGGGATGACCAATTGTTTTCTACGGTGAGCGATCGCCTGTTTGGTGGTGATGGTAATGATAGCCTCTATGCAGGTCAAGGGGGTAATAACTTACTCTGGGGCGGTGAAGGCGCAGATAACTTCTGGCTGGTGGTTGCTGGTTCTTTACCTAGTGCGACCAATGTAGTCAAGGACTTTGAGGTGGGAGTAGACCGCATCGGTATGGGTGGCATTACTTCTAACCAAGTAAATCTCCTAGGTCGGATGGGAAATACCCTGATTCAAGTTGGCGGTGCCGATGTGGCACTAATAGAAGGTATCAGCCCAACTCAGCTTGACTTGAGCAATACTCAGCAATTCCTCTTCATCTAACAAACATCGGTTGTCATCCCATCCCTATCTGTGGTGAATACTACGGAAGGGGTGGGGGTAAACCCGCCCACTGATTAAGTATGGCTATCAGCTTCTATGGGCAAATTATTGATCTTATGTGTTGGGGATTTGCCAAATCATGCGGATTAAGGTTATAACGACATGAGTATTCTTGCAAATTATAATTAAATAAATACCGTATGAATACCATCACCAGCACCATCCATATCTCGTAAATATTTGGTGGATTTATCTATGCTTATTTACTTGTATTCAAGTCATAAAGTATGCTATATGTGCCTCATACATCATAATAGCCAGATAATACCTGTAATCAATCCGCTACGGTTCACCCTGAGTTCTTAGCTAAACACACCTAATATAGGCGTGACATCTGGGCTGCTGTGTCTACCTAAGTGGAACCAATGAGTACGTAGTCAAGATTTGTTCATTGTTCTTTTGAAGACTATTGTTTATAAAGTGATATGACAGCAGTTATACAATCGGAAAACCTGTGGCAACAAACTACCAGTGACCTCAGTAATTTTTCCACAGCAGAAATTTTGCAATTGCTCGAAGAATACCAATTGCTACCAGCTTTAATCAAAGAAATGGTGATTGACCAGGCCATAGCCGACATTGACTGTACGCCAGAAGAAGAGAAAAGTGCCGGGGAACAATTGGCCCATCAATATCAACTCACTTCTGAGGAACTACGTCAGCGTTGGCTAGAACAAAATAATTTGAGTGATGAGAAATTTAGGGCCATAGCCATTCGCCAATTCAAACTGGAAAAATTTAAACAAATTACCTGGGGAGGGGATTTAGATGCTTATTTTTTCCAACGCAAATCTCAATTAGATCGGGTGATTTATTCCCTAATCCGGACTAATGATATTGGTGTAGCTCAGGAAATCTACTTCCGCATTCAAGCAGGAGAACAAACTTTTGGCGAATTGGCACGAGAATATTCTCAAGGACCAGAAGCACAGACCAATGGCTTAGTCGGGCCTGTAGAGTTACAATCCATCCATCCTATGTTAGGCAAAATATTGGCTAGTACCCAACCACAACAGCTATTAGCCCCTACTCAATTAGAGAACTGGATAGTCATTGTTCGCTTAGAAAAATTACTGCCATCTCAGTTAGACCCCACACTACGACAGAGGCTGTTGAATGAACGTTTTCAAGCTTGGTTAAAGGCTAAAATTGCCGATCATAATCCTTACAACACTTAAAAACTACTTGCGATATTGGTAAGACATAGTTATAACTATTCAACTACCAGGAAATTATCAATCAACGTCACCAGCTACTATAAGAATGACTTATACTAAGAGTACCTTTCAAGAATTTATTGCTAGTCTGGAAGGCTTTGAGCAATTACCAACTCAAGTAATTGCCGGGCTATCGGAAAAACTACAAGTTTGGCGCCAACGTACGGGGCGTAAAATTATTAGCCAAGAGCAACTCCCCGAACAAGTGACAATTCTGTTTGAGGGACAAATACGCTTATTAGGATACGACCCGCAAACCCAAACCCCCACTACCCTGAAATTGCTGCAACCAGGGTCAATTCTGGGGGAAATCAGCTTGTTACGAGAAGTAGCTTGTGAAACAGCGATCGCATCCACTGAAGTCATCTGTTTAAGCGTGAGTGCGGCGGACTACTTACAGCTTCTTGCTGCTTACCCAGAATTTGCCAATGTAAGGTTAAACCAAAGCCATTTGGCAGAAGTTTTTGATGTTTTGAGTCCCCAGATCAAACAGCAAGCCAACACAGTTTCTAACCTGCGAGAAATTACTGAGCAAGCCTTAGCAAATGTCCAAATAAATTACCTTAGTCCCGGTAAAAATCGCCACCACCAACTGGATAGAGAGAAAATCTGGTTTGTCAGTGGCGGTGGGACAGTCACCAACTCTCCCCCTGGATCTCCCTTAGAAGTGAGTGACTCCATTGAAGTCAAAGGAAAAATTCCCGCACGGTTAATTGGGTTTTCGCCGGCGGATTTATCGTTTTTAAATACTCATGAAGCGAGAGTTGATAACCATAAGGATACTCAAGGAATCGTCACCGTTGACTTAGATATCCCCTACATAAGATCTGGAGAACTTAGCCAGTCTCAACCATCCCCACAACAGAAAGGTCAACAAAAACGTCAAAATTACCCATTTTTTCGAGGTAAGGGGGAATTAGATACAGTTCTTGCTTGCTTACAAATGCTCTCGAAACACCTAAAAATGCCCTTTCGCCGGGAGGTGCTTCGTCGCATCTTAAATGAGCAAATCAAACGCCAAGGTAGTATATCCTTTCCAGCTTGTGCTTATGTAGGAGAATTAGTCGGACTCAAGTCCCAATTAATAGACCTACCCGTTGCGGCAATTGAGCGTATTCCTACACCAGCCATAATTCAGTATGATGGTAGTTATGCTGTTTTATATGAAACTAGCCCTAATAGTATTGTTGTAGGTGTTCCCTCCCAAGGAATTGTCCGCTGTAAAACAGCCGAATTTGTAGCCAAATTAAGTGTTGACGAAAACAACTTACCTCCCCAGGTGAGAGTTTTATTGGTAGCTACTACCAAAGAAACACCGCAAGAGCGCTTTGGTATCCAATGGTTTATTCCTTATCTTTCCAAGCATCGGCGAGTTCTCATAGAGGTTTTTATTGCTTCGTTTTTTGTCCAACTAGCCCAGCTAGCTAACCCCCTGGTCATTCAGTTAATTATCGATAAAGTTATAGTTCAAAATAGCATTAGTACCCTAAATGTTTTAGGGATTTTGCTCTTAGTGGTGGGTGTGTTTGAAGCCTTACTGACCACATTAAGAACTTATCTATTTGTCGATACGACCAACCGCATTGATATGAGTTTGGGGTCGCAAATTATCGACCACTTGCTGCGGTTACCCCTGCGTTATTTTGAACGCCGACCTGTAGGTGAACTAGCCACCCGCATCAATGAATTAGAAAATATTCGTCAGTTTCTCACTGGTACTGCTTTAACAGTAGTATTAGATGCGGTATTTTCGATAATTTATATTATCGTGATGGTGTTTTATAGTTGGCAGCTCACCTTAGTAGGTTTGGGTACAGTTCCTATATTTGTGCTCCTCACCTTAATTGCTTCCCCCACCATTAGCAAACAGTTACGTACCAAAGCTGAACGCAACGCCCACACTCAATCCTATTTAGTTGAGGTAATGTCGGGTATTCAAACAGTAAAAGCGCAAAATATTGAATTGCAATCGCGTTTCTCCTGGCAAGAACGTTATGCTCGGTATGTAGCCGCCGGGTTTAAAACCGTGATCACTTCCACCCTGGCTAATTCTACTAGTAGTTTTCTGAATAAACTTAGTAGCTTGCTAGTCTTGTGGATGGGTTCTTATTTAGTACTCCAAGGACAACTAACTTTAGGTGAGTTAATCGCCTTTAGGATTATATCAGGTTACGTAACTAGCCCCATATTACGTTTAGCGCAACTCTGGCAAAGCTTCCAAGAAACTGCTTTATCTCTAGAACGTTTAAGCGATATTGTCGATACACCAGAAGAAGCCGAAGCAGACCGCCAAAATATTCCCTTACCTGAAATATCAGGAAAGGTGACCTTTGACAATGTTTCCTTCCGGTTTCAAACCAGTGGACCGCTACAACTTTCTAATGTCAGCCTTGATATTCCATCGGGTAAATTTATTGGTATTGTTGGGCAGAGTGGTTCTGGTAAAAGTACCATGATGAAGTTACTGCTGAGACTATATGAGGTGGAGTCTGGCAGAATCTTGGTTGATGGTTACGATATTTCTAAAGTGGAACTGTATTCTCTGCGGCGACAGGTGGGGGTAGTTCCCCAAGAAACACTCTTATTTGATGGTACGGTCTTGGAAAATATTTCCCTGACGAATCCTGATTCTACCACCGACGAAATCATTGAGGCTGCTCGCATTGCGGCGGCTCACGATTTTATTATGTCCTTACCCAACGGCTACAACACAAGGGTAGGGGAGCGCGGTGCTGGACTTTCAGGGGGACAACGACAAAGAATTGCGATCGCTCGTTCTATTTTACAACGACCAAAACTATTAGTTTTAGACGAAGCCACCAGCGCTCTGGACTATCCCACAGAGCGACAAGTTTGTCTAAATTTAGCTCGAGCATACAAAGATAATACGGTATTCTTTATCACCCACAGGCTGAATACTGTCAGCCATGCAGATATGATTGTTGTCATGGAGAATGGTAGGGTTATAGAACAAGGAAGCCATCAAGAATTAATGGCTGCTAAAGGTAATTATTTTCATCTTTACCAACAACAAGAAGTTAATTCTTAAATGCATTCAAAACTTGACCCCCAATAAAATAACAAAAATAACATCATCATGATTCAACTTAATGGCAATGGTAACGGTAAGAAAAAAACCGGATTAAATCCCGAATCAGAGGTACTTACATCTCCGGTGAAAGTTCCTAGTCGGCCTGTAGCAAATCCTAACTATGTTAATTTTGATCAAGCAGTTTTGTTGCGCCAGTCGCCAATTTTGTCACGCACAATTATGCTGTCTTTGATATTGTTAGCTTGTTTTGGAATTACTTGGGCTTATTTCGCCAAAATTGAGCAAGTAGTCCCTGCTACAGGTCAACTCAAGCCGCAAGGGAGTATCAAAGAAGTTCAAGCCCCTGTGAATGGGGTGGTAAAATCGGTTCATGTCAAAGATGGGCAAAAAGTCAACCCTGGAGACTTGCTGCTAACTTTTGAAACTGTGGCTACTGTTGCTGAATTAGATTCATTAAATAACATTCGCCAAGCCTTAATTGAGGAAAACGAAATTTATCGTCGCTTAATGGCAAATAGTTATACAACAGCATCAGAATTGGAGTTTATCCGGGCTAAGTTACCAGCAAATGCCGAATTTCTGTTAAAAAGTAGGACAGCGTTAGTTAATGAAAATGAGTTGTTACGTGCTGAATTGAGTAACTTGAATACAGTTGCAGGTTTAGGAGTTGATGAACAGCAACGGTTACAATTTGCTCAAAAAGAATTTGATTCTCGCTCCGCAGCAGCACAGTTGGAAGTAGAGAAAACGAGAAAAGAACTGGCTCAAATACGAGTGAGAAAGAGTGATACTCAATCTAGCTTGGCTATCCAGCAACAGATTTTAGATAAAATTAAAATCTTAGCAGAAGAAGGTGGTATCTCTCAGCTACAGTATCTCAATCAGCAACAACAGGTACAACGCCTCACCGCTGAAGTAGACCAATTAGAGCAGGAGTTACAACGTCTACAGTTTAGCATTGAGCAAAGACAGGAACAACTCAAAAATACTGTAGCTGCATCCGGTAAAAGTGTTTTAGAAAAAATAGCTGATAATAAAAAACGTATTGCCGAAATCGATAGCCAATTCATGAGAATTTTGCTAAGTAATGACCAAAGATTGGCAGATGTAAATAGTAAAATCTCTCAAGTTCAGTTAAACTTTGAATATCAAGAACTTCGCGCTCCTGTGGGCGGAACAATTTTTGAATTACAAGCAAAAACACCTGGTTTTGTAGCCAATGCTAGTCAAACCTTGGTGCAAATTGTGCCTGATGATAACTTTCTGGCTGAGGTATTTATCACCAATAGAGATATTGGTTTCGTCCGGGAAGGAATGAAGACTGATGTGAGAATTGAGTCATTTCCTTTCAGTCAGTTTGGCGACATTAAAGGACAAGTGACTAGTATAGGCTCTGATGCATTACCACCAGACCAAATATATCAATTTTATAGATTCCCCGCTACAATTAGTTTAGATAAACAATATTTAGATGCTCATGGTAGAAAGATATCCTTGCAGTCGGGAATGTCAATCTCCGCTAATATTAGAGTCCGTGAAGACCGTACAGTCATGAATCTATTTACTGAGATGTTTAATAAACAATTTGATAGTTTGAAAGAGGTACGTTAATTTTTTCAGTAGGGTGGGTTAGTGCGGTTGTTAACCCACCATGAAGAATAATTGAGATTTATGGGACTTCAATGGGAATCAAACCGTTTTCTGGCAAATAGTCGCGGAAACATCCTTCATCAGCCAATACTAAAATCAGACGCACGGGATAATCTGGGGAAATTTGCAAATCAGCCCACGGTACGGCAATTTCTAAGCAATTCTTGAAAGCGACTTGGGCGCGGCTAAAACGGGGATACCATTGATGGTGTTCTGCGGCTTCGTGAAACTGAATTGATTCGGTGAGTAAGTTAATTTCTAAATGGTGGTGGTACAGGTAGTTAAGGGGGGGGATATCTGGCACATCTGCCATGATGATGGGGCTATTGTGCATTGTTCTATGGGGATAGAACCACAACAAATTCAACTCTTGAGGTAAATCTCGTCCGGGGATAACGCCATTTTTAAAGTCCACCCGCACATAGAAATTTAGGTGATCTACGCCATACCACAGTCTCTGAATGACGCTGCTATTGTGCATGGTTCCCCGCGCCCCGCCGATTTCTATGCGTCCGGCTTTGTCCCAGTCCTGTTCATCACCTTTACCATCAATGACCGGATGAATAAACCCTTGTGGCTTATGGTCGGTTCGGGCTGCGTGAATCTCTAGAGGTTTCTGGAGATAAGAGGGTGCTGGTTCATTTAAGGCTGTGTAAATTCCTAATAGGTGTTCCCGAAATAACTGGTCAAATATGGCATCTTGATTTGAAGAATGTCCTTCGCCAAACCACCAGAACCAATCGGAACCCTCGGCAGCGTATAAGGCTTCCCATGCTTCTGGGTTGTTTTCTTCGGTGGCTTCGGGATGTTGGGCGAGGGTTTCTCTGGCGTGGGTTAGGTAGTCCCAGGCACGATTTTTTACAGGGTCACCAATCCAGGTAGTAAAGCTACCATCTACCCAAGAACCACTATGTAGCTGTTCGGCGGGAATAGTGGTAGTGGCGGGAAACTTTTCGAGAAATTCTGAGACGGTGACAAGTTTAAGATGGGGTTCGTTGCTGAGGGTTTGATACAATGCTTCTAGGAAGGGTTTACCATCTTGGGGGTAAAATTCCCAGCAGTTTTCTCCATCTAAGGCAATGGTAACTAGCCAAGGTTCTTCGCTGTGGCTTTCTCTTTGCATTTTCGCGATCGCTTGCAGGTGTCCCACTAGGTCAGCTACGGCCTGTTTGGGGGGCATGGAACTGTAGGTAAAGCCAATTAAATCTGATAATCTGTGGTCACGAAACACAATTGCTACATCACCGGCGGGAGTTGCCAAGCGATAGGGTCTGTATAATAATTCTGGCTCCTGGACGTTTCCGGCTGCATCCCGGTGAAAAAAGTGTTTCAGCGACCACCCTAAAGCCGCTTCATCTGAGCAAATCCACTTAAACCCTTGTTTAATAATATATGGCAAAATTTCCGGGCTGACTGATTGTTCTGAAGGCCATAAACCCCGTGGTTCTTGCCCAAAACGGTCTGTATATAGGTCCCAAGCCTTTTGTAAGTGGCGCTTAATGTCGTGGGGCCAGTTAAACCGTCGCTGAGGTAGTCTCATTTCGGGTACTGCTACTCGCCCTGAGTTGGTATCAGCTAGTAAGGGTAAAATGGGGTGAGTGTAGGGGGTGGTGGTGACTTCTAGCTGTCCGGATGCTTGCATTTTCCGGTGCTGGGGGATAATCCGGCTGAGAATTTCCCTCTGTTTGGTATATATGCGCTGGCGATCGCTTAAGGTAAAATTACGTCCTTGTTCTAACCAAGCGGCAATTTCCGGGTCATCCCAAAACAGGGGATCAATCCACGCCAGATTATGCCAAGCCAGTAAATCGCCGTAATCTGCTAACTGCCAATTAGCTAAACACCAATCTTGCCCTTTTTCCTGTCTTTGGTAATACAACTCGGCATAACGGGGATGGGGGTCGATCAAGGTATGATGGTTAGCATCAAAAAAGTGTTGGATAATAAATTCTCGTTGTTGGTCAGTTATCTGTGCATCTGGGGTTAAACTCGCCGTGAGATAGGGGTCAAAAGCAGTGCCAGCAATGTAATCTTCCAGTTGTAAAATTAATGACGGCACTAAATTTACTGTCTGGTGTAATTTCGGATATTTTTCCAGAATTAATATTAAATCTAAATAATCTTTAGTGCCATGCAATCGCACCCAAGGTAGGCGATAATGCTGACTGGTAGAAAGGGAAACGCCGCTGTTAGGGGACTTGTACAGCGGCTGGTGTTGATGCCAAATAAAAGCGATGTGTAATGGATGAGACATAGTGAATTATGGTATATACAGAATGGGGTCTGGGTAATGGGGACAAGGAAATACCCATCCCCATCACCCCAGACACTAAACTACTTGCTCAATTTCTGCGATTTCCGGAATCATTTCCTTAAGGCGACGTTCAATACCCATTCTCAAGGTCATGGCGGAACTGGGACAAGAACCGCAAGCACCTTGTAATCTCAGTTTCACAATTGGCCCTTCCAGTTCTACCAGTTCCACGTTACCCCCATCAGACATGAGGTAAGGGCGCATTTCATCTAAAACTGTTTCGACGTTTTCAATTGTCAGTTCCATTTGATACCTCTGTTGTTAGGAAAATTGTGATCTTCAAACTTGAATCACTTAATTTTAGATATAATTTACCTTAGATTAGAGATTTGACGGAGCTACCCAATCAAGCTTCATGATCGTCTCTTGGTATATTACCAAAGTGTGAAACTTAACGGCAAAATCTTCTCACCCACAGCAAAACCAGCCCCGGATCTATATCTCTACCCTAAGATAGATGACAAACTGACAGTTATTCTAACTTAAAGTTATTTACACTTGTATAAATTTTAATAAACTGTCTGCTAAATTACTAACAGCTATCCTCTATATTTAAATTTCTGCCCTTGTATATCCCCTAGTTTCCCATGTCCAGACTTTTGATTAGCCAGTACCAAGCAGAAGTAGCCAAAATTATCCAGTTTGGCGGTTCCCGTAAAGAAAC
>NZ_JAQMTM010000105.1:0-23776 GCF_028331085.1 Anabaena sp. CS-542/02 | reverse complement strand
TATAAAATCTTCCTTGTCCACTTTCCTTCCTTGTCTTCCTAGTCTTGCCTTCACAGATCATATTAAAAACCTACCCTTGCAAGGAGAGGGTGGGGTCAAGCAATAGTTGATACACTAATCATGACTTGACAAACATCCTCTCACGAGCAGCAACCACTAAAACTAAACAGAGTGCAGCCACAGCTTTTTGCCATTCTTGCTTAATTTGCTCATCTTCCACACCTGTAAACACTCCCACCAACCGAGGAATAGAAGCTTCTAAAGCCAGGCGCGGAACTGGACGATGTAACTCAACCAAATGCATTAAACTTTCTTGATTATTCACAAAAGCAATTACCCATTTAGTTGTATGGTCAGGACTATCAGGAACACGCTTAATACCTAACTCTTTTTTTAACCAATGGTAAAAAGGCGGTAATTCTTTGGCTAAAACCTGTCCGGCTGTAGGTAAAGTTTTTCTGAGCAAATTAGTATTTAAGCTATTGAGTGTTGCTCGCAGTTCCGGTGAGTTGAGAAATTCCACCAGGGATTTTGTCAATATAGCTTCTAATTGCACTGGCGAAATATCTAACTGTTGGTTGAAAGTAGAAATTAAGGTTGACATTTGGGTAAATTCCTCTTCAAATTTCCCGGTAGTTTATACTAGATGAAAGGATAATTAACTAGATGTAGGCTGAGGGTAAATATCAATTTAAATCACCCAGAAACCCAGAGGCGCACAAAAGAAAAAAAGTTAAATAAATCGAATTTGAGGATTTTATCTGGCAATTGAGCGCCCCTAAAGTTATTATTTATCTAATACTTTGTCGGAAAGGGTGAGTAAAAAAGCTAAATTTTCTTCTGCTTTTAAAGCATGGGGTGCATGGCCAGGCATAAAAACAAAAACTCCCGGTTCAAGTGTAATTTCTTCCCCTGCTAAGTTTAGTAAACCTTTTCCTTCTAAAACATTAATGCTAGCATTGCGAGTAGAAGTATGTTCAGAAATCTCTGTTGAGGCTGCTAAACAAAATAAGGTGTATTGACAATTTTTATCTTGAGTTATTACTTTGCTCAGAACCCCAGCACGGGGGTATTCAATTTTTTCTCGCAGTTGGGTAACTAAATATTCGGTAGATTTGGTTTGATTAGTCATTTTTCCGATGTTTTGAGGATATATGGCCATAAAATAAGCGCAAAGTACACCAAGGAACAAAGGCACAAGGAAAGAGTTTGACACAATTTCACCAACAAGTTATACTCAAGTTATGCTGCTATTGAGCAACAGCACACAAAATGATATAGCCTAATTCCTGGCGGTATTTATGAAAGACATGACGCATTTCTAATACCCTTTGACGGATAGATGGCTGGGTGAATATATTCCATAAAATCCCCATGGTTTCCATAATTCCTTCATCTTGCAACATCTGCTGGAAGTTCAATAAATTAATTTTTCCAGTTTGATGTTTTTCTACTTGTAATCCTGCTGTTGCAAAAGCTGTTATCCAGTTGTCTGCTGAAAGTGGTCTAGCATTAACGCGAATTACTTTGGATAATTCACTAGCAATTATTTTTTCTTTGTTATCAGCTAATAATTCATGGGAGAGGAACTTACCTCCCGGTTTCAGTCGGTTATGTATTCCCCTCAACAGCTTGGCTTTTCCGCTGGTAGACTGCATTGTGAGAATGGCTTCCGCTACAACATAATCAAACTTATTGGGGATGACATCCAAATGAAAAATATCACCTTCAATGATATCAATTTGATTTTCTAAGCCAGCTACGCGAATATTTTCCCGCGCCCGAATTACGCTATCAGGATTTTTTTCGATCCCCACTACTCTCACATGGTAGCGTTGCGCTAAGGATATAGCACTGTATCCAAAGCTAGAAGCTAACTCTAAAACTGTTTCACCCGGCTGAAAATTCGCCCATTCACATAATTTTTCTGTCCCTATTCGTCCACCGGGACGCAGATATTTTTTACCCGCTGCGGCTAATACTTCGTGTCCGGAAGCGTTTGGGGATTTGAGGGTAGTTTTGGTCATCGGCGTGACCCTCCGAATTCATCATACCCCTAATCTGGCATAAATATTATGATGCTGTCTTTGAGGTAGCTCAAAGAAGGGATTTTTTCCAAAAAAAAGCAAGAATCCCACGCGCTTCTAGCCGTGGGAGTGTCAACAAATTTGATGCGTCAGTACCCCGCCATTAAGGAAAAGTACTCAAATATTTAAGAGTGTGGAGGGCTGAAGCCCTCACTACAAAGCTTAATTAAACTTTCTTTAACCAGCTAAACATGGCGCGTAAATCTTTACCAACTTCCTCAATGGGGTGTTCAGCTTCTTGGCGGCGCATAGCAGTAAATCCTGGTTTACCAGCTTGGTTTTCTAAGACAAATTCCCGCGCAAATTGCCCAGATTGAATTTCGCTGAGGATTTTCTTCATTTCCGCTTTGGTTGTTTCGTTCACTACTCTAGGACCACGGGTGTAGTCGCCATACTCAGCAGTGTTAGAAATACTATCCCGCATTTGGGCTAGTCCGCCTTCTACAACTAAGTCAACAATTAGTTTGACTTCGTGGAGACATTCAAAATAAGCTAACTCTGGTTGATAACCAGCTTCTACTAAGGTTTCAAATCCAGCTTTAATTAAGGCGCTTAAACCACCACATAATACCGCTTGTTCACCAAACAAATCTGTTTCGGTTTCTTCCCGGAATGTGGTCTCTAAAATACCAGCCCGCGTACCACCAATACCTCTAGCATAAGCCATGGCGCGATCGCGTGCCTGACCGCTAGCATTTTGATAAACTGCAAACAGCGCCGGTACCCCTTGTCCTTGCTCATAGGTCCGGCGTACTAAATGTCCCGGTCCTTTGGGTGCAACCATCACCACGTCTACATTAGCAGGTGGGACGACTTGGCTAAAGTGAATATTAAAGCCATGGGCGAAGGCCAGAACATTACCAGCTTCTAGATTTGGTTCAATTTCGTTTTTGTAAACTGTCTTTTGGACTTCATCCGGTAATAAAATCATGATGAAATCAGCAGCTTTCGCAGCATCGGCTACAGATTTCACGGTTAAACCAGACGCTTCCGCTTTGGCTGCTGACTTACTACCCGGATATAGTCCCACAATCACATTTAAACCACTATCTTTTAGATTAAGGGCGTGGGCATGACCTTGGGAACCATAGCCAATAATGGCAATAGTTTTTCCAGCCAAAAGGTCTAAATTGGCATCTTCGTCATAATACATCCGGGCCATATGCATCTCCTGTCAGCAGCATTGTCATTAATTAGCAGGCTTTTGATTGTACCTTAAATTGAGTAACTACAGACAGATCAATTTATAGACCTCGATTATACGTCCGTTTCCTAGGCTCACTCAGCGCGATCGCCCCAGTATCCCTGAAATTTCCATGACAATGCATTGCACCCCAGGGACAGGCAAAATGGTTGATAGCCGAAAACTGTTGAGAAACTAAACCTACTCCGTAAAATTCTTACCCACCTAGTTATTCGCGAATAATTCCTATATGGATCTAATTGCTTTTAGAGCAAAATTCTGATTTAATAGAAATTAATCTCAAGTAGTTACGGAAGCATAATTAAAACTTATTGTCAATAATATCAACTAAAAAAAACAGCATTACTGCAAAATCAGTCATCTTTGCATCCAATTGGTAGGAGGAGCACAATTGTTCTCTCAAGTAGCCATAGCAGTTGATTGTTTGATCAAAATCTGTAATAGTTCCGATTTAGGGAAAGCATGAAACGTCGCCAATTTATTTATTTAGGAATAGCAACTGCTAGCGCTGGATTAGTAGTTTCCTGCAATGGGAATTCTGATCAAACCGCCACACAGTTAGAATCAGAACTAGTAATTTACTCAGGACGCAACGAAAAACTCATCGGTGAATTAATCAAGCAGTTTGAACAACAAACTAACGCTAAAATTCAAGTCCGCTATGGTGATACGGCTGAATTAGCATCAGCAATTTTGGAAGAAGGTACAAATAGTCCCGCAGATGTATTTTTTGGTCAAGATGCAGGCGCTCTCGGCGCGCTGCAAAAAGCCGGTAGAGCCGTAAAATTACCCGACTCCCTCCTGAATAAGGTCGATAGTGCTTACCGTTCTCCAGAGGGTAAATGGGTAGGTGTTACGGGTCGAGTCCGTACAGTAGATTACAATACTAAATTAGTCAATTCAGAGGAATTACCATCTTCAATTTTTGGCTTTACTGACCCGAAATGGAAAGGGAAAATCGCCTGGGCACCTACCAATGGTTCGTTTCAATCCTTTGTCACTGGGTTACGGGTTGCCGAGGGTGACGAGAAAGCAAAGGAATGGTTAAAAGGTATTAAAGCTAACCAGCCAAAGGTGTATCCTAACAACACATCAATAGTGGAAGCTTTAAGTCGTGGTGAAATAGCTGTAGGACTTGTTAACCATTACTATTTGGAACGAATTAAACAAGAGAATCCTCAAGTTCCAGTGGCACATCATTTCACTAAAGATGTTGGGTCTTTAGTCAATGTCGCCGGCGTAGCGATTCTCAATACTGCCAAGCATCCTAATATAGCTCAAAGGTTTACAGAATTTTTGCTCAGTCAAGATGCTCAAAACTATTTTGCTAATCAAACTTATGAGTATCCTCTGGTTTCTGGAATTTCTCCCCAAGGGAATTTGAAATCACTCACTGAAATTCGCCAACAAAATAAAAAAATTGATTTGAGTAACCTCAATGATTTGGATAAAACACTACAAATCATGCAGGAAGTAGCAGTCATTTAAGCCGATCTGGCTCTTGGTTAGCTCAGACCAGCAGAACCTGCTTAGAAAAAAGTTGAGAATTGTTCTTGCTTACTAGGACTACTTAATGATAATACTTATAAGTAGTCAAATCTATTGAAAAATATTTCTGTTAAGGAAAAATCGAGGGTAAAAAATTGAAAACTTTGTCATTAAAGCAAGTTTCAGCCGGAGCTTTAGCTTTCATGCTCAGCTGGGGAATTGGTCTGAGTGTAAATGCACAGACAAAAACTATCACTATCTATTCGGGTAGAGGAGAAAAACTGATTTCGCCCTTACTCGAACAAGCCGAAAAAGACCTGGGTATGAATATCCAAGTGCGTTATGGTGATACTGCGGAGTTGGCTATTGCTCTTGTAGAAGAGGGTAAAAATACCCGTGCTGACTTATTTTTTGCTCAAGATGCAGGTGCTTTAGGCGCGTTAGAAAGACGCAAGCTAACTACAACCATTTCGCCTGACCTACTCAACCAAGTAGATCCGCGCTTTCGTTCTCCCCGGGGAAATTGGATGGGTATTTCTGGACGGGCGCGGGTATTAAACTATAATACGAATCGCGTCCGACAAAGTGAACTACCAAGGTCCATCTGGGACTTAAGCAGACCACAATGGCGAGGTAAAGTAGCATGGGCTCCAACTAACGGTTCATTCCAATCATTTGTTACCGCCATGCGCACCCTGGAAGGAGAAACCAGAACTCTGGAATGGCTACGAGCTATGAGAGCTAATGGCACAAAAGTTTACCGCAACAATACTACAATTGTCGAAGCCATAGGACGCGGAGAAGCTGACATCGGTCTCACGAATCATTACTACTTAGCTAACTTCAAAAAAACTAATCCTAATTTTCCTGTGGCGACTCACTACACTAATAAAGACCCAGGATCGATGATTAACATCGCAGGTGTCGCAATTATGGGATCCACCAAGCAAAAATCAGACGTAGAAAGATTTATTGGCTACCTACTCAAACCAAGTTCACAAACATACTTTGCTACACAAACAAATGAATATCCTTTAGTCAAAGGAGTAGCAGGGCCAGCAAATCAAGTACCATTAAGTCAGATTCAGGGGCCAAATATTAACCTGACTAATTTACAAGATTTAGAAGGAACCTTAGAATTGCTACAAGAGGCAGGAGTTTTGTAAAAATTGAAATCATCGGTTCGCCCTCCATTATTTCTTATATTAGCGGCGGCGGTGGTAGCTGTGGCTATTACCCTACCGTTAGTATATTTAGTGATTCGCGCAGTCGGTATTGGTGGGGATGAGTTTTGGGCATTAATCACTCGTCCCCGTAATATTGATGTATTCTTACAGAGTGCTGCTATGGCGGCAACAGTAACTGTATTTTCCGCAATAATTGCTGTGCCATTAGCTTTTTTAACAGTGCGCACAGACCTACCAGGACGTAAATTTTGGTTAATTGCCACTACATTACCCTTAGCAGTTCCTAGCTATGTGGGCAGTTTTGCTTTGATTGCCACCTTAGCGCCAAGGGGGAGTTTTTTACAGTTACTATTACAACCTTTGGGAGTAGAAGAGTTACCTTCTATTTATGGTTTTCCCGGTGCGGTTTTAGCAATTACTTTGTTTACTTACCCTTACTTACTCCTGAGTGTACGTTCAGGACTACAAGGTATAGACCCTTCTATAGAAGAAGCCGGGCGCAGTCTGGGTTATGGTAGTCACGAAACCTTTTTTAAGGTGGTTCTACCTCAACTGAAACCATCAATGATTGCCGGGGGGTTATTAGTAGCTTTGTATGCTCTGCGCGATTTCGGTACACCCTCTTTAATGCAGTTTGACTCATTTACAAGGGTAATTTTCATGCAATACAAAGCTAGCTTTAACCGCAACACAGCCGCAGTGTTATCTTTAATGTTGGTAACACTGGTACTGTTGATTTTATGGCTAGAGTATCGCATGCGATCGCGGGCTGCATATTACACTCGCGGATCCGCCTCCCTGCGTCCCCCCAAAATTGTCAAATTAGGAATTTGGAAATGGCCAGCTCTGGGCTTTTGCCTACTGATTACTAGCTTCGGTGTAGTGTTACCAGTAGGTATCACCTTATTTTGGCTAATTCGGGGGATCAACAGCGGTTACAACTTCCCCAACTTGTTACCCAGTATCCTCAACTCAGTTTCAGCAGCTGGATTAGCTGCGATCGCTGCTACAATATTTGCCTTACCTGTAGCCATCCTATCAGTCAGATTCCCCACCAAAATCAGCGCCATCATTGAACGCTGCTCATACATCAGTTTTGGCATACCAGGAATTGTCATCGCTTTATCATTAGTCTTTTTTGGGGCTAACTACTTACCCTGGCTATATCAAACATTACCAATGCTGGTATTTGCCTATTTAGTCTTATTTCTGCCCCAATCAATGGGAGGAATACGCACTAGTCTTTTACAAATAAATCCCCAGCTAGAAGAATCAGCACGCAGCCTAGGTAGAACTCCTTGGGAAACCCTAAAAGAAATCACCCTTCCCCTAGTCAAACCAGGTTTAATCAGTGGTGCAGTACTAGTATTTCTCACCGCCATCAAAGAATTACCCGCCACAATGTTACTAGCACCCATAGGCTTTAACACCCTAGCCACAGAAATTTGGCAAGCCACAGAAAACGTAGCTTTTGCAGACGCAGCAGCCTCCTCCCTAGCAATGCTCATAGTTTCTATGGGTTCAACCTTATTAGTACTATCTCAAGAAAACGTTAAAGAAGACAAAGTCATACCTAACCCCAAAACACAACCCAAATTTTAATTTCCTCATCGCTTTATTTCTTATCTACCATGCAACAAGCAATTGTCCAATTAGAAAATATCACCAAGCAGTTTTCCCCAAATGTCCCTCCCGCCGTCAATAACGTATCCTTAACCCTCCAACAAGGAGATATATTAGGATTACTCGGCCCCTCTGGTTGCGGTAAAACTACCCTGTTGCGCATGATTGCCGGCTTTGAGAAGCTGCAAGCAGGAAAAATTGAAATTGGCGGTAAAATAGTTGGTGACGGTTCTGTTTCTGTTCCACCCGAACACCGTGACATCGGTATTGTCTTTCAAGACTACGCCCTGTTTCCCCACTTAACCGTCGCGGAAAATGTCGCCTTTGGCTTAAAACATTCCACACCACAGCAAATACAAAAACGTATCAGCCAAGTCATTGAACTAGTCAACCTGCAAGGCTTAGAAAAACGTTACCCTTACGAACTCTCAGGCGGACAGCAGCAACGAGTCGCCCTCGCCCGCGCCTTAGCACCCCAACCTCAACTCATGCTTTTGGATGAACCCTTAAGCAATCTTGATATACAAGTCCGTTTGCGCTTGCGCGAAGAAATCCGAGACATCCTCAAAGCCGCAGGTACATCAGCCATATTTGTTACCCATGACCAAGAAGAAGCGCTAGCTATTTCAGATTTAGTCGGTGTCATGAGACAAGGACACTTAGAACAAATAGGCACACCAGAAGAAATTTACACTCATCCTGCATCCAGGTTTGTGGCTGAATTTGTCACCCAGGCTAACTTCCTTCCCGCCCGCCGTCAAGGTAATATTTGGGAAACCGAAGTAGGTAATTTTGAATTACCAGTTAACCTCAGCAACGATACAGGTGAAATCATGATCCGTCAGGAAGGCTTAACATTACAAGCTGCCACTGATTCCCCTGTATTTATTCACAGCCGCAGATTTTTAGGGCGAGAGTATCTCTATTGTTTAAAAACCGCCTCTGGGAAAGAAATTCATGCTCGCACCATAGCTGATATCCCCCTACCCATCGGCGCACGGGTGCAATTATCGGTCCCAAATGATACTGTCCAGGTCTTCACACCATAGATTTTCACCCCTTAAAGATTTATAGTTAGGGCCTGTGCCCTACTTTTATCTGACTAGTTCTTTAAGATTTGATTTCAAACCTTGACATTCAGACCGCCTTACCCGAACTTTCTAGAAACAGAACTACAACTACCTCAAACAAATAAAACTCAACATTTAGTCATTGATTTATTTGCCGGTTGTGGTGGGTTAGCCCTTGGCTTTGAAGCTACAGGTTTTCCAACAATTGGTTACGAACTTTTAGCAGATGCCTGCGCGACATATCAACATAATCTGCCGAGTGTCTGTCATCAGGTTAATTTAACACCATTATCTGATTTAATTGAGGGAGCTACAGTTATAATTGGCGGTCCCCCTTGTCAACCCTTTAGCGTCAGTGGTCATCAATTAGGCTTAAAAGATAGTCGTGATGGCTTCCCAACTTTTCTTGCTGCTGTTGAGCGTTATCGTCCTCAACTAGCTTTGTTTGAAAATGTCAGGGGAATGCTATTTCGTAATCAGAAATATTTTGCAGAAATTGTTTTAGCCTTAAAAGAACTTAATTACATAGTTGAATGGGAAATTTTAAACGCCGCCCACTATGGTGTACCTCAAAAACGAGAGAGACTGTTTTGTGTAGCACATAAAGGCGGGTGGGAGTGGCCCGAAAAAACACATTTATATTCACCTTACACTGCTGGGGAAGCCTTGGGAGAATTAGCATATTTAGCACCACCGAATTCTAAATTTCTGACTTCTAGCATGGATGAATATATTAAAAAGTATGAGATAGCTTCTAAATGCATCAATCCTAGAGATATTCATTTGGATTCCCCTGTTAGAACAGTCACTTGTAGAAATTTATCCAGTCCAACCGGTGATATGTTACGCATCCGTTTACCAGATGGACGGAGAAGAAGGCTGACAGTTCGTGAGGGCGCGCGTCTACAAAGTTTCCCTGATTGGTTTCAATTTCAAGGTTCCCAAAACAATCAGTTTAACCAGATTGGTAATGCTGTACCTCCTTTATTAGCAAAGGCTTTAGCGAATTCTGTAAAAACTTATTTGCACAGGAATCAATACACTTCATCTGCAAAGATTCATCAACCAAGTCAATATATACAGCTATCTCTAGAACTTGGAATAGATGCTGTATCCCAGGCATAACTGCCAGAATCTTCACAGCTTCATTTCTTAAATTCTAAAACCTTGCTCTTACCAGGATTCATTAACCCATAAGGGTCAACCATTTCCTTAAACTTTAACTGCTCAGGGTCAATCACCTTTCTCCCCCCATCTTCAATAATATATGTGTGGGGATTAGCAATAGATACCCCCTTGGCTTCGTGATAGCGAATAATTTCATTCAGGCGTTCTTCTGTGGTGTAACGCACCAGCTGTAAAGCACCTGGAATTACCCTCCCATTCACTCGGAAAAATTCTAAATGCATCATCACTTCATCACCAAAGTAATGATACATATGCTCTACCAATTCCAAATTAGGATCAGGCGGAAACATACTTTGTAAGTAGGTAATTGAATTATCTATACTCCGGGCGTGAAGGGTGGTGTGATTCCAAGTAAATTCCCCCAAGTTCAGACTTTTTTCTGCAACTGGTTTTTTATAAGTAATTTCTCCACCATATTGCTGCACTAAACCGGGTAATAATTCTAAACTCGGTTCCGCCAACATTAACAAGACTGAGTGACTACCTTGAGGAATATAGTCTTGTAGTGGATGAAAGTATTCGGGAATGGGCGCTGCAAACACCGCAATTAATTTTTTAATCATCCCATCCCCATTACCCAGTGCTTGCCCAAACCTCCCAGCTGCCATAAAGTCATTAAAAGTAACAATCACTTCCGCCCAAGGGTAAGCAGGACTTAAGGGAATTTCCACCTCAGTAATAATGCCATTCATACCCCAAGCATGAGTTACTTTACTGACATCCTCACCTCGCAATTCCATTACACGGGGCTGGTCTTCTAAGGTGACCACTCGCAGGGCTAAAATATTACCGCGATCGCCTAACAACCCATATTGTATTGACCCAATCCCCCCACTTCCACCAGCAATAAACCCAGCAATAGTCGCTGTGCGGTATGTCGAGGGTGCCATCCGGATTTCCCAGCCTATTTCCCTAGCTTTTTTATCTATGGCCGCCAACTTTACCCCAGCTTCTACCCGTGCTACCCCCGGTTTTACCCAAGGTATCCCCTGCATCTGCGACATATCTAAAATTACGCCGCCATGTAAAGGCACACATTGCCCATAATTACCAGTCCCCGCACCTCTCACAGTTATAGGTATTTGGTATTCTACACAAGCCAGGGCAACTTTTATTACCTCTTTTTCATTGCTGGGACGCACAACCACATCCCCGACTTTTCCTTGTAGCTTTGGTATTAGAACTGGGCTAAAGGTGTGATAATCCTGAGATAATTTCGCCACGTGGCTAGGTTCGGTAATAATTTTTACACCTGAGAGAGAGTTAATCAGAGTATCTAATATTTTTGTCATAGTTTATATATCCTTTTGCCTTGTCGTATTTTTGACCTCCTTAACCCCCAGTGCTATATTAACCCTGCGTCCCTTTGCCTTTTAACCTACTTATTTTACGCATAACGACTCATAAACTCACAGCAACTCAGGGGATGAATTGCTGTTCATATCTACCAAACACAGAATTGACTGCTATATAAATCCTAGACAAGTCTAGACATTTATTTCTTACTTCAATGGGAGCGTGGGAGCGGTTATCCCTCAGTAAGCTTTCAAGGTTTAGCCAACCTCGATAAGTTAATTGCTCTTTTGGCAGATGGTTGATATGCCAAGAATGGGTTACCATGCAGACCAGAACCGGCTAACCGTCCGCGCCAGCATCTCCACAAAAAAAGTAAATTATACTTAGAATTTTGTAATAATTATAACTCAAGAATAGAAACATTGAAAAAAAAGTTCAACACTTTTGAAATCACTCTGCATAATCTGAGTAAATTTCCTTAAAATCTATCAAGTGAGAGCGCGAGGCTACTAAGATTGGACGACAACTATCAAACTTACCTAAATCGGGTAGCAAGAATGACGCTACCAGAAGCTTACAGATCCCAAATTCAGCATATTCAGGAATCTGGTAAGTTTCATTTACATTCTGGATTCAGACAAGCTACACCTTTTCCTGGGTATTCACTCATTACCCCACCGGGGGACGAAGATGGGAAAAACTCTACCTTCTATACAAAATTACAATCTTACCAGCAGGAACTTTTACAGTTACCTGTCAATAGTGATTTGATTGTCCCCGTACCCCCTACTAGCTTTCATTTGACTTTAGCTGACTTGATTTGGGACAGTGCTTATCTTCATACCTGCGAAAAAAACCCGGAATTTGAACAAGAGTTACGTTCCTGTTGTGCTGAAATATTGCAGCAATATCAACAATCCATCACAAACGGAACCCCTCCGATTCAATGGCAAATGCTCGGGCTGATAGTCATGCCGAGAGCCCTAGGTGTTTGTTTAGTCCCTCAAGACCAACGTTGTTATGAGCAGATTATTCAATTTCGCCGCCAAATCTATCAAAATCCCAAGTTAATGGCTTTGGGTGTTGAACAGCATTATCACCTGACAGCCCACATTACATTGGGCTATTTTGGCGACATCTCCTCAGATTTAGACCGTACAAATTTCACCACTATGCTGTCTGAATTGAATCAGCAATGGCTGGAAAGTTCTCCAGAATTTTTCATCCACTCTGTGGAACTACGGAAATTCGATGACATGACCCACTATTATCGTCAACCAGACTGGCCGAGCTTAAATTTTTAGATTTAACCAAGATTCGGACGGCTAAAAGCCGTCCGTTTGTCTTCCCCATTCCCCGACTCAACGAATCAATTCATCCATCAAACCACACCAGACATCCTCTGAGACTTCCCTTGAGCTCAATTGCAGATAATTGGGCTGAACATTACTTCAAGCCTAATTTCACACCCTATCTGAAATCTTGCTAGTTCAGCTTGTATTTAATTATGTTCATACCCAATTGAGATAGCTAAAGCCCATTTATACCTACGACTTGAGTTGTTTAAATTACAGTCTTACTAATTGATTTTTCTAAAAGTAAGTACGTAAAATATCCAGATCAGGAATGTAAAATTAATGGCTCTCAGCTGTTTTCTGACGCTATCTTTATCGGACTATAAAGGGGATCTCAAGTGATCAGAATTTTATTGGATGCTGATTTAATACTAGAAGCTTTGATGAATCGCCAAGAATTTACAGAAGATATTAGACAATTATTAGACCAAGTAAATCCATTTATTCAGATGTATCTGACAAATCTCGGCGCGCAAAAAATTTCCGCCTATGCCAAATGCTTAAATGCTAGTAATATTGCTGAGATAGTATTATATTGGTTACAGGAAAAAATTGGAGTCTCTCAGGTTAACCCGCACATTCTCCAAAAGGCACGTTCATTACCCCTGGTGGATTTTGAATCTGCTGTAGAGTTATGCTGTGCTAAGTATTGGCAATTAGATGCAATTGTCACTCATAAACAAGAAGATTTTATGTTGTCTACAAATAACTTGTGGGTTTGGTCAATAGCAGACTTGCGCTTACGTGCAAACCTAGAAAATCAGCTACAAGCCACTAGATTTAACATCTCCCATCCTTGAAAGAGAGTCGATTCTAAACAGTTGTAATCTTCCCCAGTAAACCCGGCTTTAAGTGGTATCGTTCTCTATAACTTGTTGTCATATCTTGTTGATAACCATATTTGTGACTACAGGTAAACAAAATTTCGGTCAATTGACAATCAACGTCGTAAATAAGAGATACTCCGGGTTAAAACGCTTCGTCTCGCGTTTCCCCCGCTACCTCAAAGCTAAGGTTTGTCACCCTCCCGTATTATATTGATAGTTAATTTACCTTCCCCGTGCGAAAATCAAACCCGATTCCCATAGGACGTTTACAAATGCTAAACTACTTCCATAGCGGTAAAGCTCATATATAAAAAGCGAAGTAGGTAAGCGTGGACAACTCCTGTAAGCCAGGCTTTGCCACTGCCTTTCAAAGACATCTAGAAACCCGGTGGCAAAAATCCTAAATCCTATACAAATGTGGGAGTCTTAGCACCAGTTTCCTTAAATGTCGCATCAAACGCTGTCCGGCGGTCGGTGTACCCTTTTAGATGCGGTGAGTTCTACCATGTCAGCCTCTGGAGTGGACAAACCCCTTAGTAGTCATACTAAGACCACCTTAAAACAGTGACCGAAGATGATATATGGTTTTGAACTGCTCAGGCAACAGATTTACTCTGGTTTTGGTCAGCTTCTCCCGCAATTGTATAGCTTTGGCTAGGTTTTACAGAACCGCCGATAGGTTAGCGGCTCCCGTAAACCTTACTCAGCTTTCAATCACAAAGGTCTGTTTTTTGTATACTCTAGGTAACTGAATTCGTTACGACTGTCGAACGATCAATTAAATCAACTTATTAGGAGAGATAATGACCCAAATCATAGTGGGTGAAAATGAAGCTATCGAGTCAGCTTTACGTCGGTTTAAGCGAGAAGTGTCTAAAGCAGGTATTTTTCCAGATATGAGGAAGCATCGTCACTTTGAAACCCCTCTGGAAAAACGCAAGCGCAAAGAAATTGCCAAACACAGGCAAAGTAAGAGACGTTTCCGCAATTAACCTCTTTTGCCGAGGTTCCCATCTGCCTATAGCGTGGGAATAGATAGCCAGTCCTACCCAGCAAAGGGTGGGACAATATTGTTTTCCATCAAAGCCCCCAGAGACTATCTGAGGGCTTTGCTTATGAGCTTTCCGGTGTCAGGTAACGGGTAAACCAGTCACTCGCCAACTGTGCTACTGCTGCCAATGTCCCCGGTTCTTCAAACAAATGGGAGGCTCTGGGAATAATTTCTAACTGCTTTTGTATACGTAATTGTTCCAGTGCATCCTGATTCATCCCTATCACTGGGGTATCGTATCCACCAACAATTAGCAGTGTTGGCGCTTGGACATCAGGTAAGGCTGAACCGGCTAAATCAGGTCTCCCGCCGCGAGAAACTACAGCTTTCACAGACTCAGGGCGTTTGGACGCAGCTACCAGAGCCGCACCGCCCCCTGTACTCGCTCCAAAGTAACCTATTTGCAGGTGATGGGTTTGTGGGTACTGTGTTAGCCAATCGGTGGTATCAACTAGTCGCGATGCCAATAATTCAATATCAAAGCGCAAATGTCCTGTTATCAGGTCAATTTTTTCCTCTTCATGAGTTAGTAAGTCAATTAGCAGCGTTCCTAGTCCAGCCTGTTGTAAAACTCCAGCAACATATCGATTACGGGGACTATGGCGACTGCTACCACTACCATGAGCAAATACTACTATACCTGTGGCTCCATCAGGAATCACCAAATTCCCCTCTAAGTTTACTTCACCTGCTGCCACTGATACTAAATGTTGGTTCTGTGTAAATGTGTTATCCACTGACAAACCTCCTTTGATGGTTTGTTACCTATTTATATTTGATATTTTTTTACTCTTTTCTACTTCTGCTATGAGGCAGTTTGTCAAAATCAACCCTTATTCCATAAAGCGGTAAAATAAAAGTAGACCAGGACATAAATCTTATGATTCTCTTATGCAGAATTCTACATCTGGAAATGATGGGGATTTGATCAGGCAAGTTACGACTTTGAGCGCAATTATTGCCGGCTTTGTTGTCAACGTAGTATCTAATATTTATCCGCTCCGGGGATTGACTATAGGACAAATTTCTAATACTTTCTTCGCTAATGTCCTGATTATCCCCGCTAACTATGCTTTTGCTATTTGGGGACTGATTTATCTAGGTTTATTCACTTTCGGAATTTATCAATTTCTCCCCAACCACAGGTATGATGACGATTTACGCAAAAGCGGGTACTTGTTGGTGATTGCCTCTGCGGCTCAAATTATCTGGGTATATCTTTTCCTCTCCCAACTCTTTGCTCTGTCTGCGATCGCCATACTCTTAATTCTCATACCACTAATTGCTATCTATTTGCGCTTAGGCATTGGCAAAAAATCTGTTTCTCAAATCAAGAGGTGGTGTGTTCACTTCCCTATCAGTATTTATCTGGGCTGGATTAGTGTAGCAACTATTGTTAATGTAGCCTCTGCTTTGTATTTTCACCGTTGGCAAGGCTGGGGGATTTCTCCTGAAATATGGACTGCTATTATGTTATTAGTGGCTTTTACTGTTGCAGCCCTCATTCTCACCCAACACCGAGACTTTGCCTATACAGGAGTCACAGTTTGGGCATTGGTGGCGATCGCAATCAAGCAGTGGCAAAATTCTTTACTGAGAAACCTGGCACTAATTTTCGCCATCGCCTTAATGGCAATAATCACAATTAACAGTGTAAAACCTCAACGTCCACAGACATAAATGGAACAATCCAGTACTCATCCCCGAGATTGGTCATGGCACTTCTGGCCAGCTGTACCTCTATATCCCTACGGTAAACGGCGGACAATTTGCTCAGAAATAGTCAAAGATACTATCTGGACATTCGATCAGCTTCAAGGCATTCTCTACACTGTTGTGCCGATTCGGATGACCGTGGTTAAACTAGCACGGGGTGGTCTTCTGGTTTACGCCCCAGTGGCTCCCACTCCTGAATGTGTCCGCCTCGTTAACAACTTAGTCACACAACACGGCCATGTTAAATACATTATTCTCCCCACTAGCTCCGGTCTAGAACATAAGGTTTTTGTCGGTCCTTTTGCTCGCCGCTTCCCCCAAGCACAGGTTTTTGTTGCTCCCCATCAATGGAGTTTCCCCATCAATTTACCCCTAAGTTGGCTGGGTTTTCCCCCAGAACGCACTCAGGTACTCCCAGAAGATAGTAGTCAAAGTCCTTTTGCTGATGAGTTCGATTATCAGGTGCTGGATATCAACTTGGGACGCGGTTCATTTGTAGAAGTGGCATTTTTTCACAAGCGATCGCACACCCTACTTCTGACTGACTCCATACTGTCCATACCCGAAGAACCACCCCCAATCAACCAATTAGACCCTTACCCCTTACTATTCCATGCTCGCGATCATGGAGGGGAAGCCATCACAGATCATCCAGAAAATCGCCGCAAGGGATGGCAACGTATTTCACTATTTGCAGTCTACTTTAGTCCTCATTCCTTAGCAACCACTGGATTAGGGGAAATGTTACGGGATGCTTTCCAAGCACCAGACCATTCACCAAAAGCTTACTTTGGTTTATTTCCCTTTCGGTGGCGAGAGGATTGGCAAAAGTCTTTCTATACCCTCCAAGGTAATGGACGACCCTTTGTAGCCCCCATCCTCCAAGTTCTCATTTTACCCCAAGCACCTCAACAAGTCCTAATGTGGGCTGAACAAGTAGCAACCTGGGATTTTCGCCAGATTATTGCTTGTCATTTCGATTCGCCTATTTCAGCCAGTCCCCATCAATTCCGCCAAGCATTCGATTTTCTCCACAAGCAACCCCCTTTCAGCGAAGATTCTGGAAACCTAAACCAGCCTCTGTCCCCCGAAGATATGCAATTCATCAGGGAAATTGAGGCCACTCTCCTCAAGCAAGGTATTGCAAAGCCACCCCAAGAGAAAATATAATTCTAAATTCCACAGATGTTAAATACCTGTGAGGGATTTAACATCTGCGTTAAATCTAGCATTTTTCAAAGCTTCCACTGTACTGTGAGAATCTTGAACGCAATATTGCCAACCAAAGCGAACCAATTCCCGAGCAGTTTCTGATTGTATAATTCCCACCACCGGAATTTTTGCCCTTTCTTTGTCCCCTGTATGTTCTTGTAAAATCGTCCTTAAATTATGCATGGTTTGGATGTCACTTACTTGTTGCGGATTCAGTTCCACCATCACCATTTGCACTTGCTCAACTTTTTCTACATCTTCAACAATCAGTTGATTTTGATCATCTCGCCGATCTACTTTACCCCAGACAATTAACCTCGCATCAACTTCGAGTTGCTCACTGATGCGTTCATAGGTTTTGGCAAAAACCACCGCTTCCGATTGTCCAGTTAAATCCTCTATTTGTAAAATTGCCATCTGGTCGCCTTTCTTAGTCATCACTTTTTTGACATTGTTCAGCATCACCACTGCACAAACTTTTGTATCTTTTGTTTGTTCTTTAAATTGTGAAAGGTTAATCGGAGTTAGCAGCGATGCTGCTGGCTTTAAGGACTTTAAGGGATGATCTGATACATAAAAACCCAGTAATTCTTTTTCCATGCGTAACTTCTCCTGGGGCATCAAATCAGCCACAGGTTGAGCTTTGGGAACTGTTTCAAAAGCATTATTCCCTGTTTGCTTACTAGTAGTATTACTATTACCCAAGTAATCAAAAAGATTACCCTGACCTATAGCCCTATCTTTGGCGCGGGATTGGGCCCAATCATAAACTAGTTCTAAATCACGGATTAATTGGTGACGATTTGATTCAATTTTATCAAAAGCTCCACACTGTATCAAAGATTCCACAGTCCGCCGGTTAATGGCACGCAGATCCACGCGATCGCAAAAATCAGCTAGGGACTTAAAATCACCCCCCTCATCTCTTGCAGACAAAATACAGGCGATCGCATTTTGTCCCACATTCCGCACTGCTGTAAATCCAAATAATAAAATCTTTCCATCTATCGGTGTAAAATCCAGACCAGAACGATTAATATCCGGGGCATCTATTGTAATCCCCATATTAGCGCAGTTATTAATATACTTCTGCACCTTATCCGTATCGCCACTGTTCGCCGTCAACAGTGCCGCCATATACTCCAACGGATAATTAGCCTTTAAATACGCGGTTTGATAAGTTACATATCCATAGGCGGTGGAATGAGACTTATTGAAACAATTAGAGGCTATGAGACCATTTTTAATCACAAAATTATGGTCACCCTCAACCCCAATATCATAAACATTTTCTCGACCTACAAATTTACGTCCAGTGATTTTGACCATTTTTACCCACCCATCATGTACACGCAGTTTAAGGTGTTGGTGCTTTTGAAGTTTAACACTACTTGATCTTTGAGTGGTTTTCTGTAGCTGCTTCTAGGGGCGATCGCATTTCATCAACTGCTATATAAATCCTAGACAAGTCTAGACATTTAGAGCTGGGAAAGAGGGAGCAAGGGAGAGGGGAAGCAGGGTAGAGGCGAGTTTATTATAATAAAGCTGTGACTGGCATTTAAAATTTTTTAGAATGAAAGTGTTAATTACTCAATTTACTATGCCAGCGAAAGATTTATACCATGATAGAGTAAAAAACGCATTAATAAAAGACGGTTGGACTATTACGGATGATCCATACTTTATTAAATATGAGGACGCTGAACTCTTCGCTGATTTAGCAGCAGAAAAACCTCTGGCCGCAGAACGCCAAGGACAAAAGATTGTTGTAGAAATTAAGAGTTTTGTGGGCAAGTCGCTAATGTACGATTTTCATAGTGCTTTAGGTCAATACATTGTCTATCGTAAACTTATTCAACTTACTGAACCAGAATATAAACTATATCTAGCCGTTGATGATGTCGTTTATGGAGAGTTTTTTCAACGAAAATCTGTACAGGTAGTAAGTAATGAAAATAACGTTTTGTTAATAGTTGTAGATATGGAAAAGGAGGTAATAAAACAATGGATAAGCTAGAAAAATACCGTGAGGCGATTCAGAAAATATTGACTGAATATTATGAAATGACCAAGAATCAAGATAGAGAAAATCGAGAAATTGAAGCAAGTGATCGCTTGGCTTTTGACGAAGCAAGAGACCAATATCTTTGGTTTCGGTTTGGCTGGGATGATAAAAAGTTAGTCCAGCATATCATCATGTATCTGTGCATTAAAAATGGCAAAATTTGGGTAGAAGAAGACGCAACAAATTTATGTGTTGTTGACGACTTATTATCAGCCGGAATACCCCAAAGTGATATTGTTTTAGGCTTTCATCATCCCAATAAACGGGGTTTGACAGAATTTGCTACCGCATGAGGAGCATGGGGGACTCAAATCTTGCACGACTCCGTATAAACCCAGATAATCTAAAAATATGCGCCATAATATAGCAGGGGGCAGGGGGCACCGGAGCAGGGGGAAGCCTTGAAACGCTTGAATTTCAATGGTTTTATCTTCTGTTTATGTCCTAACCACCTTGGCGGTTGCTATAATGTTCTTTTAGCAGGAAGTTTCCCGACTGAATCCCATCGTTGCAACGTCTTGACAGACACCCCAATCTTCTGTGCAAACTCATGAGGTTTTAACATAAATACACTTATAAGTGTGTCTATAATTGTATATGTTTATATATTTAATTGTCAACTAGTCTACTCTCAAACAAACACGCGATCGCCTCCTCCCTCACTGTCTAAAGCCTGGCTTCCGTGCCTTTTTTGCGATTTTCTTGTGAGAATCTCTATAGCTTACAGCACTTTTCAAGTAAATAAAGTACACACCTTAATATCATAAATCTTGTGGGGTGGGCATCCTGCCCGCCCTTGTACCTACTCAGATGAAATGCGCTGTAATTAACGTCTTTGCCAAATCTTGATGGTGCTATCCTCACTCCCAGAAGCTAAGGTGCGACCATCCGGGCTGAAGGCTACTGAATTAACCGACCCTGAATCTCCCGTGAGAGTGGCGATTGACCCTTGGGTGGCTACATCCCACAGTTTGATGGTTTCATCCCCACTCCCAGAAGCTAAGGTGCGACCATCCGGGCTGAAGGCTACTGAATTAACCCCATATGAATCTCCCGTGAGAGTGGCGATTGACCCTTGGGTGGCGACATCCCACAGTTGGATCGTGCCATCATCACTCCCAGAAGCTAAGGTGCGACCATCCGGGCTGAAGGCTACTGAATTAACCGACCCTGAATGTCCGGTCAGGGTGGCGATTGACCCTTGGGTTGCTACATCCCACAGTTTGATGGTGTTATCCCAACTCCCAGAAGCTAAGGTTTGACCATCCCGGCTGAAGGCTACTGAATAAACCGACGATGAATGTCCCGTGAGGGTGGCGATTTCCTCTTGGGTGGCGACATCCCACAGTTTGATGTCATCCCAACTCCCAGAGGCTAAGGTGCGACCATCCGGGCTGAAGGCTACTGAATTAACCGAATCTGAATGTCCGGTGAGGGTGGCGATTTCCTCTTGGGTTGCTACATCCCACAGTTTTATGGTGCCATCATCACTCCCAGAGGCTAAGATTTGACCATCCGGGCTGAAGGCTACTGAACGAACCCGAACCCAATCTGAATGTCCGGTGAGGGTATATTCTAACTCCCATGATGTTAGTGATTTTTCTGCTTGATAAGCGTTTACAGATTCAATTAACTTGCCATACTTAGAGTACAGGAGATTATAAGCCGCATCCTTGACATCGGCTGATTCATCTGTGGTTAAAGCTTGGAGAAGTAAGTTAAACCCATCGTCCCCATAGTTCAGGGCTTGGGATATGGCATTTATCCTAATCTTGGGGTCAGGATCGTTATAGGAAGCAATGGAAATTTCTACTATTAATTTTTGTTTGACAGTTGCTTCCGATACATCATCTGGGAAGTAATTATCTCTTTCTTGACTCAATTTATTGAGTAAATCATCTGGAGGAATGAGACTAAATTCAAATTTATCTTTATATTCATAATAGAAACAAGCCGCATGACCTGTACCATAAATCATTAAGGCTTTAGTGCCGACTTTTAGGAGTTTATTCTCAATGTAACCCAACTTTAACCAATCTATTCCTATATCTATTACTTTTTCTCCTGAGAAAATAAAGCCAAATATAAATAAAGCTTCTTGTTTTCTTTCAGGAGCATCTATATTAAATCCATAAATCTCTGCGATTTGACAAATCATCTCTGCCCCTAATTTGGCTATTTCTGGCAGATCAATCCCCTCTGCTCCTAATGCATCTAAAATATTATTAACCGTTGCTACCACATCTCTAATTAATTCTAATCCTGCTGCCTGTAAGGATTTATCAATAATTAGTTGGTGTGCTATTTCACGGGGAGTTTTATGTCGGACTCTTTTGGTTAATCTTGTAACTGATTTACTAGCTGCGCGGAAATTAATATCACAAATAGATTCAGCAATCCATTCTGTTAAATATTCCCAAGCATCATCATCTGCTGCATTTTTTAGCTTAGATAATTCAGGATTTTGATCTACTGTTATATGCAGATCGTTAATATTTTCTTCTTTAATCCTTCTTCTTTCTTCCGGTGACAAAACTGGTGGTTTTTCATCATCCTCTTCATCACCATCATCCTCTTCATAACCATCATTGTTGTCAGACTTTAAACGCATTTGCCAAATCTTGATGGTTTCATCCCAACTCCCAGAAGCTAAGGTTTTACCATCCGGGCTGAAGGCTACTGAATAAACCCCATATGAATGTCCCGTGAGGGTGGCGATTTCCCTCCCCGTGGCGACATCCCACAGTTTGATATCCCCACTCCCAGCGGCTAAGATTTGACCATCCGGGCTGAAGGCTACTGAATTAACCGACCCTGAATCTCCGGTGAGGGTGGCGATTTTTCGCCGGGTGGCGACATCCCACAGTTTTATTTCATCCCAACTCCCAGAGGCTAAGGTTTTACCATCCGGGCTGAAGGCTACTGAATCACCCCTATTTGAATGTCCGGTGAGGGTGGCGATTTTTCGCCGGGTGGCGACATCCCACAGTTTTATGGTTTCATCCCAACTCCCAGAAGCTAAGGTTTTACCATCCGGGCTGAAGGCTACTGACCAAACCCCAGATGAATGTCCTTTAAGGGTGGCGATTGACCGACGGGTTGCTACATCCCACAGTTGGATGGTTATCCCACTCCCAGAAGCTAAGATTTGACCATCCGGGCTAAAGGCTACTGACTCAACCCAAAATGAATATTTATTAAATAAATGTCCTTTAAGGGTGGCGATTTCCCTCCCCGGGGCTACATCCCACAGTTTGATGGTTCCATCATCACTCCCAGAAGCTAAGGTTTGACCATCCGGGCTGAAGGCTACTGAACGAACGTAACTTGAATGTCCGGTGAGGGTGGCGATTAACCTCCCGGTGGCGACATCCCACAGTTTGATGGTGTCATCCCCACTCCCAGAGGCTAAGGTGCGACCATCCGGGCTGAAGGCTATTGAATAAACCCCATCTGAATGTCCGGTGAGGGTATAGTTCAACCAGGGTAAGCGCATATTAACAATCCTTGACAAAATGAACTTTATGTAATTTGCCTACCCAGATGGCGATTCAGGTATATTTGAGTAGAATTTGCCATCTCAATTGTTAAGCAACAATCGACTAAATATGAATAGTTTGTAACTATTTTGATTGACTGGTAGCATTGGAAATGCCTACACAGCAAGCAGAACACAAAATTTGACAATTATCTCTCAAACTTACTTAACACCTAAATCCTGTTTAGATGTAGCAGCATCTGGGAATCGGTGCAAAATCTGCTTAACAGTTGCCATAATTTATACCATTTATTGCGTGGGATGATTTGGAATTTACAACTGCGGCGCAGCCATAAATCTAGTAACAGTGCGTAGGGTCAATGTTACTGAAAACTAGTCGATATTTAACGTATTTTGAATCAAATTAGACCGATAATATCACATTTAATTTCAAATCATATGTAAATAAATATTTTTTTGATACCTAAGCCTCTGTATGACTATTTAGGCAATCTTGTCATCTATCTAAAGATAGATTTTTGGGAATATAAAACTATTTCGCCGGTACTGGGTTCAATATTTATGATATCTGGGTAAATTTCCTGTGTGTTACGCGATGTGCTTGCAGCAGCGCTTCGCGATCGCCTTTAACAGCAGCGTTTCGCTATCGCATCCCGTCAAGATAATCAAATACATGATCTTCGGTGTCACACAGATCCCCGACTTCTGGACAAATTATATGAGATTATGCCAATTATCTAAGAAGTCGGGGATCTTACTCTTTAACAGCAGCGCTTGGCTATCGCATCTCGTCAAGACCATCCAATACATGATCTTCTAGTCAGATTTATCTGACTTGAGCTTTGAGACGGGGGTTTCTAACCCCCGGCTCCCCGTGTAGCATCAAACGAAATTTTTCAACCCAGAGC
>NZ_JAQMTM010000104.1:0-56873 GCF_028331085.1 Anabaena sp. CS-542/02 | reverse complement strand
GTTCCTGTTACCCATATTTTGTTCCAACTGCTGGCACTAGAACCCGTAGATAGTATAGTCTTTTTAGAAACGCCGGGTCAGACCACTCATACAGTTGAAATCCAACGTTCAGAATTACAAAATATCCTGCAAAACCAAATGCAGTTTAACTGTGGTACTCTGACATTCCCCACGGCTAGAAGCCTGGGGATTCCCATGAATTTACCCGCGCTAACAGCAAGCATCTTCACCGTATGCCCTAGGGCTGCAAGCTCCCTAATAAGAACTACTTGAGCGGCTGCAACATCCCTATGAGTGGTATAACCACAAGTTGAATAGGCATGATTGTTTTGCCAGTTAATAGTATTGTAAAACGATAGGTAACAGGATTCCTTTCAAAAATTGATGGAATTCCCCGACACAAAATTCACAGCACCTTGAAAGTTGCCACTGCGTCTTGCAATTGCTGGGAAATCTCCACAGTTTTTTGCAAAGATTGGGAAACCACACCAGAAGAATCACGGGTACGTTGGGAAATAGACGCCACTTGTTGCATTAACTGGCTGACCTCTTGGGAGGTTTGTAACTGAGATGTAGTGGCATTACAAATTGACTGTACCAAAGCATCTATTTGCCCCGATACATCCAAAATCTCACCCAGGTTTTCCTTGGCTTCCGCCACCATTTTTGTACTTTCCACTACTTGGGAAGTTCCTATTTCCATTGACTGCACCACTGCGGAAGTTTCCCGCTGGATATTATCGATAATTTGCTCAATTTCTTGGGTGGCGCTGGCGCTACGGATGGCTAATTCTCCTATTTCTTCGGCTACTACAGCAAAACCTTGTCCTTCCTCACCCGCTCGGGCTGCTTCAATACGTGCATTGATGGCGAGTAAATTGGTTTGGGTGGCAATTTGGTTAATTAACGACAGCACGCGGGAAATTTGTTGCGAAGAATCCCCTAACCGTTGAACTTTCTTAGTAGTATCGCCAACTGTTTCCTTTAAACTCAGGATATTTTGCACTGTTAAATCCATTGCTTCTCCACTCTTGATGGCATTTTTAGCAGCATTGTGGGCAACAACAGCAGCTTGTTGAGCGTTTTCCGCTACGCTTTTCATAGAAACAGTCATTTGGTCAACAGCATCCAGGGCGCAGCTGATTTCGGCGGATTGGGTGAGTGCTGCTGCTGCGAGTTGGCGAATTGCTGCGTCGTTAGTACCAATGGACACATTTACTTGGGTGGCAGCTTCTTTCACCTGAGTAACAATGTCCCGGAGGTTTTCGATAATAGAGTTAAAAAAGTCGGCGATAGTGCCAATTGCTCCGGTTGTCACCTCGGCACGTACTGTCAGGTCACCGCCAGCGGCACTTTCTACTTGATTGATTAGTTCTAAAAGTTGTATTCGCAGTGTTTCGTTACCACCTTTTTCTTCAGTCTTGCTGGTTTTTTGAATGGTCTTTTCTTTAGTTAAAACCTCTAATTGCAGGGCTAGTTGATGAATATTTGCATGGATGAGTCGTAAATCATCTTGACTGGATCTGTCTCTAGGAGGTTCGATTTCAAGTTTACCAAGTTTTGATAATTCCCCAGATGCATTTAAAATTTGCCGTGTGGTATAGCTGGCTAACCAAACTATCATTATCACTGCTATTAATACTATCAATCCTGTTATTAGTATGGGACTGCTTATGATTTCTTGCAATTGTCTTGAAATACCATGCTCCGGCTGTTCGTCTTGGGATTGGCGAATCAAGTCACCTTGACCATTGACTATGGCAATTCTGTCATTATTTTCTATGGTATTTGTGAATACTGACAGCATTTGAATATCTTCATATATACCCAAATTTAAGCTGTTGACTTTGTGTGTTGACCTTGTGTTTACCTGATCAATTTTATGCACCGATTGAAGAGCAAAATAAGCGATAGCACCTACCCCTATTGTTTGTATAGTGGTGATAGCGATGGCTAAAATCGTCTTTTTCATCAAGAAACTGCCTCGTTGTAAATTTCCCTGTAGAAGATGATTAACTTTTGCATGATGCCTGTTTGAGTCTTTTACATGACCATCGGTAATTTCTGTGGGTGAAATCGAAGATGCTGGATTTTGAGGATTACTAATTTGACTCATAGCGGTTTTGTTAAAGATAGTTTTATTCGCTATAATGGGGGTGATAAATAAATATCGAATGTTTTTCTGTATTTACACATGATCACTGTAAAGAATTGGGGAATCCACAATACTCGATGCATCCAACACGAGCCACATTTCTGGTTGGTGAACAATGCCTCGCACATAAGGCTGTAAACTAGCGGCTACTTTTCCAGAGGGAGGCTGAATGTCATCAGAGATCAAGTTACTTATACCTGTTATCTCTCGTACAACTAAACCTAAAACTACAGATTTTACATTAATTAGGATGAGATTGTATTGCCGAAGCCTGATATTTATAGATTCTAAATTGAGCATTATCGGCAAGTCGATTACCCAAATTATGTGACTGCGCCACAATTCATCAAGCCTAATACACAAGTCGGCATATTAGGCATTGCAGTGACAGATTCTACAGGTAATATAACTGCTTCTTGAGTGTGATTCATGCTCACAAGAGCAGTGGTTTGTTGATTTAATTTAAACTTAAGATACAAATCACCCTTGTTGCTCTCTTTGTCTTTGCCAGAAAAAATACCGTTAAAATTATTCATTATTTGATTACATCGTCACTGATTTAATAGCACGCAGTAACTGTTCGCGTGTATATGGCTTAGTCACATAGGCATCAGCCCCTTGTTTCATTGCCCATAATCGGTCAATTTCTAGATTTTTGGAACTGCAAATAACTATTGGGAGTTTTCGAGTGGATGGATTTTTTTTCAAGGAACGGCATAACTCAAATCCACTCATTCCAGGCATGACTACATCAGTAACAATTGCGTCTAGCTGTTCTGAAGCAGCTTTGTCTAACGCTTCTTTGGCACTAGTGGCATGAATTACATTGTAACCACTATCTTTGAGATAATGGCTCATTAGTTCTAATTCGCTGGGTGAATCGTCTACAAGCAGTATTTTGCCCACTAGAATAATAGTCATACTAAAATTTTCTCAAGATGAAATTGATATGATCAGTATGATCAGATGTACGTATATATACTATTCCAGATGCTTAAACAACATTTTCAGTAAATCTTGCTGTGTAAAAGGCTTAGTTAAATACCCAGATGATCTGACCATTTTTGCCTTGGCTTTGTCAATAAATCCTTTCCTACTTGTTACCATAACAATGGGGATGTTCTTCAGATCTGAATGCCTCCTTAATAGGGAACACAATTCAAAACCTTGTAAATTCGGCATCTCTACATCTAGTAAAATTATGTCTGGTTTACTACGTATAATTTTCATTAATGCCTTTAATGGATCATTGATTGCCACCACTGAAAATGTATCACCTTCCAGAAAAAGTTTTATAGAATCCAATATTGTTTGACTATCATCAATACAAACAACTGTATATACCTTTTTTCTGCCAAATGTCTGAGAATTGTCATGATTCTTGTTGTCAGCAGTTTCAGTATTGTTTGCCCGAGAGAATTGTGGGCTATTGAGAAATTCCGAGGGCGTTTTTTTAAGAGGTAAAACCGGTTGACCTTGACTAGCCTTAACTGATGAGTCGATATTTAGCTGATTTCCTAACTGCTTGTGAGAGTATTCAACTAGTAACCGCAAATCTAAATGGCAGAATTTTGGTAATTTTTCCCAGCCCTCCTCAATGGAAAATTGATAATTTC
Source organism: Anabaena sp. CS-542/02 (assembly GCF_028331085.1). NCBI lineage: Bacteria > Bacillati > Cyanobacteriota > Cyanophyceae > Nostocales > Nostocaceae > Anabaena > Anabaena sp. CS-542/02. Next base: position 53,102 of record NZ_JAQMTM010000104.1, on the reverse strand, counting down.
CTGCTTTTAAGGAGAGAAATGTTGCTAGGGCTTCTTGGGATAATTGAGATATCAGAGTTTCTGCTTGGCTGGGGGTGATAAATTCCTGACGTACCAACCAGCAAATTGCTTGATAATCTGCATATGGCATAGACTGACTTTCATTTTTGGGTTCAAACATCAGCCGGATTTGTACACGGGTGGCACTATCTAGAGTGGGAACTCTCTGACTTAAGCGGTATAGGTGATGATCCAGACGCTCAAATAGTCTGTCTGAATAAGATGCGTAAGTAAGTTTACCCTCCTCTATATTAATTAACCAAGAAGCCATTTGAGTATATACGCGTAAGTTACCAGTAGTATGGCGGCCTGTGAGTTGTGCTAACAGAGATAAGGGATGTAGTTTTTGGGGTACCCGGTGGCTAGTTACAGAAGTCATGTTCATGTTACTTTTATTTCCTCACCTTTGTCTGAATCGAACTATATGTATGATGCCCTTGGTAGTAATATGTAAGATGAATGCCATTGGATGCAATGTCCACTGGCTCATCAGTTGTCATATTGGCACATTTTTCTCAAGCTGCGCTGGTATCCATATTGTTAATTTTGGTGTTCAAGAGCTAAATATAATAGCAGCATAATAACATGATCAAAGCTGCTATGATATTTCAGTATAAACAAGGTAAAATCATATTTTTCAGTGGCATAATTACTGTCCAACAGGGCACATTTTCATCACACACGACTCTAGGGTGGAAACTATCCCCTGTTTCCAACCCATGAAAAATAGGCGCTACTGAGTGAAATTATCAGTTACTCAGGTTAGCTGCTGCAAAAGCTACCTAGGAGAAACAAAAAAGAATAGATGGTGTTTCCCTTAGGAGCAAGGAGCAATTAGAACTATGTTGGCAATGCCAGAAATTAACCTAATAAATTTAGCCTCAGACATTGATGGCTGGGGTTTAATTACTGCATTGAAAATGCGGATGAAAGGACTTGAACCTTCACTCCTCTCGGAACTAGAACCTAAATCTAGCGCGTCTGCCAATTCCGCCACATCCGCATCAGATTCTGATTGTAGCACAAAAAATCTCTTATGGACAGAGGAAATAAAAAAAATATTTTCCTCATGCCCAATTTTCCTACATGACCGCCACACGAGGCAAGCGATGCTTAAAGCCGCAAAGAATTTCCCAAGAAATAGTGTTTAATTTTTCCGCCCACTCGTTAGCTGAAATGGTTTCGTTTCCTTGTTCGCCGAGTAGGGTGACTATTTCCCCGGCTTGTAAATCTGGAATGGTGCTGACATCAAGCATCAACTGATCCATTGTAATCACCCCGATTTGTGGCACGCGCTGGCCGCGAATTAAAACCTGGATTTTTTGGGAAAGATTACGGGGGACTCCATCAGCATAACCAATACCAACCACGGCCAACCGGAGTTCGTGGGGAGCGATAAAGTGTTGACCATAACTAACCCCAGTACCGGCGCTAATTGTTTTGACCTGAGTAACTCGCGCCTTCAGTTGCAGAACAGGCTGGAGGTTAATCGTATTTTTTAAATGAGGAGCTGGATAAAGTCCGTAGATGGCTAAACCGGCGCGGACAATGTCGTAATGTAGCGCAGGATTGGTTAGGGTGGCGGCTGAGTTAGCTAAATGCAAGCAATGTGGATTGATTCCCATGTTTTTGATTTGGGCGATCGCCTGCTCAAATCGTCTATGCTGTTCTTCCATGAAGGTGGTGTCAGGATGATCTGCCGTTGCCAAGTGCGAATAAATGCTGGCAATTTCAAGATGAGGTAAATTCTGTACTAACTGCACAAACTCAACGGCTTCTTTCCAGTCAGTTCCCAACCGAGACATTCCCGTATCTAACTTAATGTGTACGGGTAAAGGAGAAGTATCATTAATGGTTTCTAAAATATTGGAAAAAATCAGAGCGTGTTTGGGACTGCACAGAGTTGGCTGTAGTTTCCAGTGGGCGATGGCCCGAATTTGCTCTGGTGTGTGGGCTGCACCCAAAATCAAAATCGGGGCTTTTATCCCACCTTCCCTGAGTTGAATACCTTCTGGAACTGTAGCGACTCCCAACCAACCGGCTCCTGATTGCAGTGCTGTTTGAGCCACTGTGACCGCTCCATGTCCATAAGCATCAGCCTTGACTACCGCCATCAACTGGGTACGTGGCAATATAAAGTTTACTAACTGCCCCACATTGTGGGATAACGCCCCTAAATCAATTTCCACCCAAGCCCTTTGCGAGAACCAAGCATATGTATCACGCTCCTGACTATCCGCAAAACTAGGGGTTTCTCTGCGACTTAACATTGCACTTAACTCCTATCACAGCACTGCACACTGGCCAAGTTATCTGATTATTCTGGTTTGCCACCCTTAAGGCTATATCAATATGAATCAGTAAACTTCACCCTTGTTCCGGGAGTTATTATCAGGTTATCAACAGCAATTTATTTAAGAATAATTCTTCCTCATCGTTTTCATTATAACGAATATTGCATGTCAAGTCAACCCGCCAATATCTCTTTGATTGCCGTGGGTATTTCATGAATTGACTCTACCTCATTTACAGCCAGCAGTTATGAACGTATAAATTATTCTCATCTCCCAATAAGAGTATATTTGTGTTAATATACATGAAACTAATACCTCGAGCGTTAACCAATGGGGAAGGTTTTAGTCCTAAACGCCTCTTACGAACCGCTCAATATCACGAGCTGGCGTCGCGCTGTGATTCTGTTAATTAAAGGCAAGGCAGAACGCGTTGAGCATAACGGTAAATTTCTGTATACAGATTTTCCGTTGCCCACTGTAATTAGGCTGCGTCATTATGTGCGCGTGCCCTACAAGGAAATTCCTCTCACTCGTCGAAATATTTTGCACCGTGACAGCCACTCTTGTCAATACTGCGGCTATGTCGGCGATGATTTGACACTAGATCATGTCATACCGCGATCGCGCGGCGGATGTGATACATGGGAAAATATTGTTACGGCTTGTGTCCGTTGCAACGTCAAAAAAGGTAATCGTACACCCTACGAGGCCCATATGCCTTTGCGTCATCCCCCACGCCAGCCCTATAGTAGCCTTTATTTTGAGGTCACTAAACACCTCAACAGCGGACTGCATAATGAGTGGCAAAAATATGTGATTGGTCTTTGACGCTCCGGCAATGACTCGTAACACCTAAAGGAATTATCACCTGTTGCGGGTGTAAAATTCTCCTGCGGCATCAGACGGAGGCCTTCTGTCCCCATCTGAGAGGATGTTTGGCGACATCTAATAAAACATGATGGCAAATATAATGTTCTATTGAGCGACCGGTTTCTAATCGGGGGAGATAGGCGCATTCCCAAATTTATTGGGTATGAAAATGCTAAACTATTTTCATAGCGGTAAAGCGCACATGTAAAAACCCTAGGAGCAGGTTTACGAATATGCCGGTTAATAATGAATCATATTTGTCATAGCTTGCGTGGTATACCCATACCCGGCCGTACTAAGTCAAGTGGACAGATCCAACAGCCAGAACCCTGGTAGCAAAAATCAGAAATTTTGTACAAATATGGGAGTCTCAGCACGAGTTTCGTTAAATCTCCCCTAAGACCCCTTAGCACAGTCGTTGTCAGCTTGTGGAGGTATCCACAGACGGAGGCCTGGTGCTAGTATTTAGTCTCTAAGGACGACAGATAAAGCAAGAATTCCCTTCACTTCACTGGGCGGAGTGTCTAATCAAATAAACATAGGGTGTCTATAATACTTCAGAATATTGTAAAATAACTGAGTCAGGTGGAAATTTCCCCAGACAGTATAAAAATATGCTTAAAGCCTGTAAAAGTTGAAAATACATAAAAACTTTAGTTGAAACTCTTATTCAAAATTGGCAAAAATAACCAGAGGGAACTTGGGTGATTTTGGCAGATTATTGACTAATTTGATTCACAGAAAATACATCCAGATAAGTATGTCAACCAAGCTATATTTTTGCGAATATTAGAATGTGTCTCGAAATCAGTTGGGTGTTAATTGTATTATTTTAAACAATTCAATGGAGGCTCGCACTTATCAAAATGTCCCCTATGCAATTAAATTCTGCCGCGCAACAATCAGAAAGTTTTTTATTGACCACAGAACCTAGCCTAGAGGATGCTGTTCATAGAGGTAAAGAACCATTTGAAGTTTCACATACCAAGCCATCCTTGCCATCATCCCATGACGAAGGAAAACAAGATAGATATTTAGGTCAAAGGGGAAATTCCTCGGCTTTTCAGAAATCTGAAGAGTTGCAAAAGATCCTCTTTGCACACCGACATGAGCGTCATCTAGTAATTCTACAGGATTTCCCCGACCCTGATGCTCTCTCTTGTGCTTGGACTTACCAGTTAATTGTTCAGCAATATGATATAAAATGTGAAATCATTTATGCTGGTACGCTGAGTCATCAAGAAAATATTGCCTTAGTTAAACTAACTGGATTACCCGCCCAAAGGTGGACATCACAAGTCCTCAAAAGCAAAGACTTGTCATCTTATCAGGGTTGTATTTTGATTGATAATCAGGGAACTACAAGTCAACTGATGACCGCCGTACAACAGGCGGAAATTCCCGTAATAGCAGTCATTGACCATCACACCTTACAGGCGGAACACAAGTCAGAGTTTGTTGATATTCGTCCTAATGTGCGAGCGACATCGACAATTTTTACTCAGTATCTGCAATCCGGTTTACTGTCTTTAGATAGCAGCATCAGCCAACACGTTAAATGTGCTACAGCATTGATGCATGGTTTACGGTCAGATACTAATCGGCTGATGCAAGCCCAAGAAGAAGATTTCATGGCAGCAGCATATCTGAGTCGGTTTTATGATGCTCAATTGCTGAATGCTATTTTACAGGCAAATCGTTCTAAGCGGGTAATGGATGTGATTGAGCGATCGCTGAAAAACCGCATTGTTCAGAATAACTTTTCCATTGCTGGAGTTGGTTATCTTCGCTACGAAGACCGGGATGCTATTCCCCAAGCAGCTGATTTTCTGGTGACTGAAGAAAACGTTCATACCGCAGTAGTTTACGGTATTGTTCACGACGAAAACGAGGTAGAAGTAGTTATTGGTTCCCTCAGAACTGCTAAACTCACCCTTGACCCTGATGAGTTTATCAAAGAGGCCTTTGGACAAGATAGCACAGGACGATTTTTTGGAGGCGGACGTACAGGAGCAGGCGGTTTTGAAATTCCCATGGGTTTTCTATCTGGTAGTAACGAAAATTCCACCTATGCCAAAATGAAATGGGAAGTATATGATTCTCAAATCAAGCAAAAACTCCTCAAGTTAGTTAATCCTCAAGACGACCCCATTAAATCAGTGTGAAATTAAATTAATACACTACGTCTAAGTAATATTTCTGAATAAAAAACCTGGAGATATAGGGATTGGCTGGGACTGCTCTGAGTAACAGGAGTAATGCCAAAGCCCTAGGGATGGATTTATTCTGGCTATTGTGATAGCAGTAACTAAAACAACATGGAATTATACTTAGTTCGTCATGGTATCGCTCAAGAAAAGCAACCAGACATTCAAGATGAAGAGCGAAGGCTGACTAAAGCAGGAAGACAAAAAACCGAGAAAGTAGCCCAAAGAATTAAACAGATGGGTTTGCAGTTTGACGTGATTCTCAGTAGTCCCTTAGTACGAGCCTACCAGACCGCAGAAATTCTCATAACCGCTGGACTAAGTACCCAACTAGAGGAATCTATTTATCTCGCCCCTAATGGTAATATAGGAGGTTGGCTAAATGAGTGGTTAGAACCGAAAAATTATGCCCAAAATAGCCAAATTGCCTTAGTAGGCCATGAGCCTTGTTTAAGCAATTGGGCAGAAATTATGCTTTGCGGGGAAGTCAAACACAGTTTAGTCTTGAAAAAAGCAGGTATGATCGGGATAAAGCTACCAGAAATAGGTTCACCTGTGGGTCGTAGTCAAATGTTTTGGCTAGCATCGCCCAAGTACCTGCTGTAACAGCCTTTCAACATTTTTCCCCAAAATGTTGTGACATTGACTGCTGTTATGGTGAAAATAATTTCTGGTAAGTTGGCTTGATCAGATATTTCAAAAAGCAAATGGTGTTGCCATGATGGTGTGCGAATACAAGCCTGGTTTAGAAGGCATTCCGGCTGCCCAATCAAGTATCAGTCATGTTGATGGGCAAAAGGGAATTCTAGAATATCGTGGCATCCGAATCGAGGAACTAGCAGAAAAAAGTTCATTTCTAGAAACTGCTTATCTTTTGATTTGGGGTCAACTACCAAGTAAAGACGAATTGAAGACGTTTGAGGATGATATTCGCTCCCACAGGCGGATCAAGTACCGCATTCGTGACATGATGAAATGCTTTCCCGAAAGCGGTCACCCCATGGATGCTCTCCAAGCCTCAGCAGCGGCTCTAGGCTTGTTTTATTCACGTCGGGATTTACATAATCCCGCCTATATTCGGGATTCTGTGGTGCGTTTGTTAGCAACCATTCCCACAATGGTAGCGGCATTTGGGTTGATGCGAAAAGGCAATGACCCTGTAAAACCTCGCGATGACTTAGACTACGCTGCCAACTTTCTCTACATGCTCAATGAGAAGGAACCGGATCCTTTGGCGGCAAAAATTTTTGACATCTGCTTGATCCTGCATGTGGAGCATACAATGAATGCCTCTACCTTCAGTGCTAGGGTAACAGCTTCAACCCTAACTGACCCTTACGCAGTGGTGGCTAGTGCTGTAGGAACCCTAGGCGGTCCCCTACACGGTGGAGCCAATGAAGAAGTGATTCAGATGTTGGAAGATATTGGTACGGTAGAAAATGTGCGTCCCTATGTAGACGACCTGCTGCAACGTAAAGCCAAGATTATGGGCTTTGGGCATCGTGTCTATAAAGTCAAAGATCCACGAGCTACAGTCCTACAAAACCTGGCAGAGCAGTTGTTTGCTAAGTTTGGGCATGATAAGTACTATGACATTGCCCAAGAAATGGAGCAGGTAGTAGCGGAAAAACTCGGGGGTAAAGGAGTGTATCCTAATGTTGACTTTTATTCTGGTTTGGTGTATAGGAAAATGGGGATTCCTACAGACTTATTTACACCAATATTTGCGATCGCCCGCGTTGCAGGTTGGCTAGCCCACTGGAAAGAACAACTGGCAGAAAACCGGATATTCCGACCTACCCAAGTTTATAACGGTGAGCATGAGGTTAATTATATCCCCATAGAGCAACGTTAACGGGCGGTGTGATCGTTAGTCATACTAATGCCCCAATTAACTGGGTCACCGTTGAGATCAAGTCAGGGGAGGTAATGTCTGAGCTTTACGAGGGCAGAGTAAAGGGATAAGGGAGGTGTAGAAACAGAATTGTTCCTGCACTACCCCATCTCCCCAAAAGAAATCCCAATCCTGACCATAAGTAGAAGTTCTCGTATAGCTTCGAGGGCTGAAAACCATCCGACGATATACTAGGCATGGGAATTCATTCCCGCGACCTCATCAAAGCATAAAAGGGTCAACTACCTTACCTAAGCTATGGGGATGAGGCTTGGGATAGCTTCAACTAAGAGTTGACTAGCCCATAGCAGCCCAATAGAAGCCACACACTTGGTGGGCAAGTCTCCAACGGCGATGATCTGTGTAAGCCTTTTGTAGTGCGGGCATCTTGCCCGCCCCTGACCTTGGCAAAGCCCAGTGATGTTGAATGAAGTAGGTGTGTAATCAAGGATGATGGCTTGGGTGGCGTAGCCATAGTCCGAAATTTATACTTCATAACTTCACACTTCATACTGTAGTTGACTTAAAAGAGCACCAAAAATGAATTCAGGAATTGACCTCCAAGGAACGTTTATTAAATCCTTGATGGATTTAGGGATCCCAGCAGGGACAGCTAAAGCCATTTGGATGCCGTTACCCATGATACTAATGCTCATTGGCGCAACAGTGGGCGTACTAGTCTGTGTTTGGCTAGAACGGAAAATTTCGGCATCAGTACAGCAGCGCATCGGTCCAGAATTTATTGGGCCTTTTGGCTTACTGGCGCCAGTAGCCGATGGTGTCAAGCTGGTATTTAAAGAAGATATTGTGCCAGCCAAAGCTGACCCGTGGCTATTTACCATCGGACCCATCCTAGTTGTCCTACCAGTATTTCTGTCCTACTTAATTGTCCCCTTTGGACAGAATATTCTGATTACCAATGTAGGCATGGGAATATTCTTGTGGATTGCCTTTTCTAGCATTGCCCCCATTGGGTTATTAATGGCTGGTTACGCATCCAATAATAAGTATTCCTTACTCGGTGGTTTGCGGGCGGCCGCCCAATCTATTAGCTACGAAATTCCGCTATCCTTGAGCGTGCTAGCCGTAGTCATGATGTCTAACAGTCTTAGCACCATTGATATTGTTAATCAGCAATCTGGCTATGGTATTCTCGGCTGGAACATTTGGCGTCAACCCGTGGGGTTACTAATTTTTTGGATAGCAGCCCTGGCTGAATGCGAACGCTTACCCTTTGACCTACCAGAAGCAGAAGAAGAAATCGTAGCTGGTTATCAGACCGAATACTCTGGCATGAAATTCGCTCTGTTTTACCTTAGCTCCTATGTCAACCTAGTGCTTTCTGCTCTACTAGTGTCAGTTTTATACCTAGGCGGTTGGGACTTTCCCATTCCGGTGAGTGTGATAGCCAACTGGCTGGGAGTGAGTGAACTCAATCCAGTATTGCAGGTGGTCACTGCTTCTTTGGGTATCATCATGACCCTAATCAAAGCCTATCTGTTAGTCTTTATCGCCATCTTATTGCGTTGGACAGTACCGCGGGTGAGGATTGACCAATTGCTAGATTTAGGATGGAAGTTTTTGTTACCACTGGCTTTAGTTAATCTTCTAGTAACTGCAGCACTAAAACTTGCCTTTCCCTTCGCCTTTGGGGGATAAAGTCAGGCTAAGAGCTTTTACCTAAAGATAAAACATAAAGCCTGAATCGGTGAATTGACTCATAGGGAGAAAAACACTAAAAATGCTAAAGTTCCTCAAACAAGTTGGTGATTACGCCAAAGAAGCAGTACAAGCTGGACGTTACATTGGTCAAGGTTTAGCTGTAACTTTCGACCATATGCAACGGCGACCAGTTACAGTACAGTACCCGTACGAGAAACTAATTCCTGGTGAACGATTTCGCGGACGGATTCACTTTGAGTTTGATAAATGTATCGCCTGCGAAGTCTGTGTGAGGGTTTGTCCCATCAACCTACCCGTAGTAGATTGGGAATTTGAGAAAGCCAACAAAAAGAAAAAGCTCAAACACTACAGCATTGACTTTGGAGTTTGTATCTTCTGTGGTAACTGTGTGGAATATTGCCCAACTAACTGTCTATCGATGACAGAAGAGTATGAGCTATCCACTTATGATCGCCATGAATTAAACTATGACAACGTAGCATTAGGTCGTCTGCCTTATAAAGTCACAAACGACCCAATGGTGACGCCACTGCGCGAACTGGCTTACTTACCCAAAGGTGTCATGGAACCTCACGACCTACCTGCTGATGCTCCTCGTGCTGGTTCTCCTCGGTGAAGACCCGGTAGAGCACACAGAAAAAACAAGTGGCTAGCGCTGCTGGGCGGAAGTCAAAAGTCACATTCTAGTCTTTTGAACTGTCTGGAAAAATGTTTCTGTTTCCGCCGTGCCGTACTAGTGGGTAATCGCTATTACCGATTACCACTTACCACTTACCAGTTACCATTTATTGGAAATTAAAAAGGACCGGAAAAAGTGAATTTAGCTGAAGGAGTACAGTTTGTTTCGTTAGGCATACTGGGTGCAATGATGATTGGAGCAGCCTTAGCTGTAGTGCTGTTCTCTAACGTTGTTTATTCTGCCTTTATGCTGGGGGGGGTGTTTATCAGCATGGCGGGGATGTACCTCTTGCTCAATGCTGACTTTGTAGCAGCAGCACAGGTACTGGTTTATGTTGGGGCGGTCAACGTGTTAATTTTGTTTGCCATTATGTTGGTGAACAAGCGCCAGGATTTTGCACCATTTCCCAGTGCTGGTCTGCGCAAAGTAGTAACAGCCATAGTCAGTTTAGGATTATTTGGTCTGTTGAGTGCAATGGTATTGGGGACTCACTGGGCATACTCAACACCTGCTCCTGTAGCTGCCGAAAGTTCTATAGTTGTGATTGGTGAGCATTTCTTTACTGACTTTCTACTACCTTTTGAACTAGCTTCAGTATTGTTGCTGATAGCTATGTTAGGAGCGATCATTTTGGCACGTCGCGAGTATTTGCCTGAAAAAACCACAGCTTCAGAGTTACCACAAACAATTTTGACTTTGCCAGAACGCCCCAGAGACCTGATATCAGCAGGTAGTGAAACAAAAGAGTAAAATCGGCGATATTATTCGCCGGTAAAGGCCAGATTTTTTATGGCTACGCTACGCAAGCTACGAGAATGGACAGTAAAATCTATGCAACTCAAGTACTTTTTATTACTAGCAGCAGCTTTGTTCTGTATCGGCATTTACGGACTAATTACCAGTCGTAACGCGGTACGGGTGTTAATGTCAATTGAGTTACTGCTAAATGCTGTTAATCTCAATTTAATGGCATTTTCTAACTTTCTGGATTCAACTTTAATTAAAGGTCAGGTATTCACTGTATTTGTGATTACCGTGGCTGCTGCTGAAGCGGCGGTGGGTTTAGCCATTGTGCTGGCCATTTATCGCAATCGTGATACCGTTGATATGGAGCAGTTTAATCTCCTCAAGTGGTAATTTTGTGTGCAAATCAAGCAGGTAATCATTGCTTATAAAGCCCGAGATTCCCAGAGTCAACGCTGGGCAGAACTCTGTGCTCAACAACTGGAAAATCGCCATTGTCACGTGTTGATGGGGCCTAGTGGGCCAAAAGATAACCCTTACCCGGTATTTTTGGCTTCTGCAACTCAACCCATTGATTTAGCTTTAGTACTGGGCGGTGACGGCACTGTTTTAACTGGCGCTAGACATTTAGCCCCGGCCGGTATACCTATTTTGGGCGTTAATGTTGGCGGACATCTGGGCTTCTTAACTGAGTCCGTAGACGAGTTTGAAGATACAGAGAAAGTTTGGGACAGACTGTTTGAGGATCGCTATGCTATCCAACGGCGGATGATGTTACAAGCTGCAGTGTATGAGGGTCATCGCACGAATTTGGAACCAGTGACTGAACACTACCTCGCTTTAAACGAATTTTGTGTCAAACCTGCTTCCGCTGACCGCATGATTACCTCAATTCTGGAAATGGAAATTGATAGTGAGGTGGTAGACCAATATGTGGGAGATGGTTTGATTATTTCCACTCCCACAGGTTCTACCGGTTATACTGTTTCTGCTAATGGACCGATTATTCATGACGGTATGGAGGCTCTCACCATAACTCCCATCTGTCCTATGAGTCTTTCTAGCCGCCCCCTAGTTTTACCTCCTGGTTCGGTTGTCAGCATCTGGCCTTTGGGAGATTATGATTTGAGTACAAAACTGTGGATGGATGGGGTGTTATCTACCTCTATTTGGCCAGGACATCGGGTTGATGTGCGTATGGCAGATTGTCGGGCGAAGTTCATTATTTTGCGAGAGAACAATTCATACTATCAGACACTCCGAGAGAAGCTGCTTTGGGCGGGTACAAGGGTTCGCTACAGTAATAATCACCGCAATTGATTGTTCAAGTGTCTACCGAGCGTTTTTGTTGCTAGTTATCTGTGAACACAACAATATGCCAGCCCCCGGGTATCTTCGGGGGTTTTTCAGTAGTTGTGGCTGTGGGAAGATTTTAAACTACTTTATCGGAAACCTGCTTATGCGGAACCTGACTCTTGTTCCGAGTTGGTTGCGGTTTTTAATTATTTTTTTGTTGGCGATGGGTATATTATTCCGCTTTGTTAATATTCAAGGCAAAGTTTACTCCCATGATGAAATTTATACATCTTTGCGCATTTCTGGCTATACGGTAGCTGAAGTTAAGCAGCAATTATTTAACGGTGGTGTAATTACTAAGGCAAGTTTTGCTAGGTTCCAATTTCCTAATCTAGAAAAGGGCTTTAGTGACACAATTATGTCTCTGGTAAGAGAAGACCCGCAAGCTCCACCACTTTATTATTTAATTGCCAGATTATGGGTGCAAACCTTTGGTAATTCAGTCACTGTCATTAGAAGTTTATCTGCTTTGATCAGTTTGTTGGTCTTTCCGTCTATTTACTGGCTCTGCCGTGAATTATTTAATGTGCCATTGTCAGTACCTGGTTTAGCGATCGCTTTGATGGCAATTTCCCCTCTTCATGTGCTTTATGCTCAAGAAGCACAATCATATATTCTGTGGTTACTCACCATACTACTATGTAGTGCCTCACTATTGCGCGCTATGCGCCTGGAATCACAATCTCACCACGAATTAGTCAAAGTACAGCAAATGCCAGACCCTTTTGCTACCTGGGGTGTTTATGTATTGAGCTTGGTAGTTAGTCTTTATACAAGTTTGTGGAGTATTTTTTTAGCGGTTACCCAGGGAATTTATGTAATTACAATTAATAGATTTCAAGTAACCGAAACAGTTAGGGCTTATTTACTAGCCTCATCTCTAGGTTTTTTAGCTTTTATGCCCTGGATGACGATTGTGGTAGCCAATTTATTTGAGTTTATTGTATCAGCAGATGTCACGGAAAATGATAAATCTATGTTACATTGGCAGCCAATTTTATTTATACAGATAAGTCGAATCTTTTTCGATTTGAACATCGGCTTAGAAAACCCCATACAATATTTAATTTCTCTAATTTTTACATCTCTAGCAGGATATGCACTTTATTTTATATGTCGCACCACTAATTATAAGACTTGGTTGTTTATGGTGACATTAATTATAGTTCCCTTCATACCACTAATGCTGCCGAATTTATTTTCTCAAGCACTAGTTTATACTTCTATGATATATTTAATACCTGTATATTTATGTATTCAAGTTTCTGTTGCCTATATGTTAGCTACCCAAATATATAGTGGAATTTCATCGCGCCGGAGATTGTGGCAAGTAATTTTAGTATTAATAATTGTGTTGGGGATGGTTTCTTGTAGAGTTCGCTATGAAGGAGAAACTTGGTGGAATAAGGGAATTAGTTATGGTAATCCAGAGGTGGCTGAGATTCTCAATGAGGCGCAAAAACCACTTTTAATTAGTAATTCTCAGGGAATTAATTATGTAACTGTATTTTCCCTGAGCTATCTTGTTACGCCAAAAGTACGGTTTCAATTAATTAATGGTGAAGATATTCCTAATATTCCTGATGGGTTTAAGGATATTTTCTTACTCAATCCCTCAGATACCTGGCGTAGAGAAATAGAAACCAGATATAAATCTACAGCTAATATGGTTTATCGCGATAATTATCACTTGCTGTGGAAGTTAACTCATCTCCGGTAACTATCTCAATTGAATTTAGACTTTAACCATTGACACTTTCTATAAGCCAAGTTTTGATGTCTTTAATATCTTCAAGAGTAGCAGTATCAATATGAAAAGCCGGTTCTATTAGCTCTAACTTGCGGTCAAACTGTTGGGAGATACCGGGGAAATTAACCATTCTACCTTGACAAGGGAGATAAATCTTTGCCAGGGATAAAATGTCATTGACAATTCGTTCATGAAGTAGATTCCCTGTAATATGCCAAAAAATACATTGAACCAGACAACCTAAAGCATCTAAAGCAATTTGAGGTTCACTAATTTGATGTTTAAGTTGCTCTAAAACAAATAATGCTACTTTTTCCACATCATTGAGATTAGCTCGCCATTCCTGGGGTTGACCAGGGCTAATGATTCTCGCTAAAGCCCAGAAGGCTTTTTGGCGCACAGCTAAATGTTGATTGCCTTGGATAATCGAGCGCAAGCGCGTAATATTACGTACAGAAGGTTCAGCACAAAAACCAAATGAGTTAAGTAAATTAACGGAACGTGCTAGGTGTGAGATGACTGTAAACTCTTGGTAAATTAACTCGCTAAAATCTGACCATAGCATTTTACCCGGAGCCAGGGAAATGGCTGTTTGTAATTCATGTATGTGGTTATATCTGGATAAACCAGCTTGAAATTGGCGTAAAATCCAGTTGTGATACCTTTGTTCTAGTTCTCTGACTTGGAAGTCAGAACTATCAGCAGGTAAACTTTGCATAATATTAGATAAAGCCATCACCGCTACAATTTTTCTGGTTTGTTGTAAATCAGGTTTAACATTACTCTGTGTTTCCAACCCCTGCAATAAACTGCGAATAATAGATAAACGATTTTTAGCCTGACAAGTCTGATTTTCTAGATTTTTCCTTTGGGTTTGAACACTAGCATTTTGCCAATTTTGAGCCAGACTAAATGTGACCCTCCCCCAGGCTGAAAATTCCACCTCAGTATCGGGATTAATTTCTTTACCTGGACGGGAACGGCTAATTTTAGGAATTAAATCTGTGGCCGTGTTATTAACTGTTTTTTGATTAACTGTTTTTTCGACATTGCTAATTGTCGGTATTTGGGGGGAAACTTCTAAGCGGAAACGAGTATTTGGGCGATCGCGATGTACGAGTGTCAGTAATAATCGCTCATCAAATGTATATTCTACTTCCAGATTTAAATAATCTCCTGGTTGAATATCAGCAGCGCGAATTTCATCGGTATTAACGTAGCGAGTCCGTTGTAAAGTAGTATTTTGATTGATTTGGGAACCCATACCCACCCAAGCTTTAAAACCAATCAAACCGTCTTCTTCAAATGCTGGTAAACGGAATCCCGCCAAAGTACTGCGATAAGGATACTTTTGACCGTGAGCAACTAACAACTCTAATTTTGACTCTTCAGTATTACAATCTGTAACTTCTAGCCAAATATTTGTGGGGTTAATTCCTTCTGATTTACCCACAGTACCTGCTGCATAAAGTGCAGCACCACGAGCCACCGCCAAGTCTGGATCTCCCTCTGATAGAATGAGGATTCCAGGTAAGAGCTGTTCTAAGCGTTCCCGAATTAAAGGGAAATATGTCATCCCCCCGTTAAGCAGAATGCCATTAATTTTAGGTAATTCCCCCAACTTCTCTTTAGCTTTGAGGAGGACATCAAGAACAGGTACGATAAAAGTGTCACGACGGTCTACAAAGGGAGATTCATTAAAAGCGGTTTTCGGGTCTAATTTTTCTATTAGTTCCGGTTTAATATCTGGACACAGCAACTCTTTTAAAGCTTCCTGCATTTGACGATATCCCAAACTGTAGAAAATCGGAAAACTAGAGCTAGAACTCACGTATTCAAACGGCATTCTAAACTCTTGCTTATCCGGGCTATCGGAATATCTACTGCCCCAAACTTGCTTAAATTGTTCAGCATAAATCCTGAGTTCATACCACAATTTTTTCTGCTCAGGTGCAGATAACTTACCTATTTTACTATAGTTACTAAACAAATAATCAACTATTTTTTCATCAACTTGATCGCCTCCCACTCTGGTACGAGAACCAATAGAAATATCCTCAATAAAAAACTGGGCTATATCGCTATTCCAGTGTACTTTGTGTAATGAAGTATCTAAAGTCCCCCCTCCTAAATCATAGACAAGAATATTTAAAGGACGACTGGTATCTAAATCAGCACAAATCTCTCCATTTCGGAGTCTATATAAGAAATCATATAAAGCAGCTTTTGGTTCTGGTAACAAAACAATGTTATTTTCTTCCCAACCTGCTAATTTAGCGGCTTTCCGGGTCGCTTCAATAGCATCAGGTTCATAGGACGCTGGGTGAGTGATGACTGCACCTCTCACATCTATTTGTTTTTGGGTTAATTGATGACGACAAAACTTTAAAACTTCTGCGGCGGCTTGTTCTGGTGTAACATTACCGATAGTAAGTTGATATTCAAAAGGTAACCCATCTTGAAGAGTACCAATATCATGTTTCCAAGCCAGAATAGTTTGATCTCTAAAAGCATAATATTGGCTGCGGACATGGTTACCTATTTTCGCAGTATCTAATTGAGAATACCTGACAGCAGAAGGAATTAATTCTGTATGTTGTACAGCTTCATGCTCATTTTTGACCGGAATACTAATGGCGTTAGCTTTCCATTCCTGCATTAATGTTTGACTAGCTCTTGCTATGACTGTGTTAGTAGTGCCTAAGTCGATACCTAAATATGTGGGGCGTAAAATGTTTTGGAGTAATTCAATATATGTGGCTGTTTCTCTAAGTTTATTTCCGAGTTGATTATTACCAATAGCTACTGTTTTAACTTGTTTACTGGTTAAATAAGAAAATAATTTGGCATAATCATTATCATTGCTAACAACGGCAATGATATTAATTTGCTCCTGGGAATTGTTAATCAACTCCTCGGATGTGCGGAAAATTAAATTATCAACTTCTTGGGGAACAGATGTCAATCCGGGTGTTAATTCAAAGCGATATCCTAAATTACGTAGCTGACTACCATAAGCAGAGAGGACTGCTGGAGTGTTGGAAAATGCACGACGTACTTTTATGGAACCATACTTGGTACAAATAGATTCAATTTCCCCAAGTTCAGGTTTAATGTTGTCTAGGTCTAATAAGATTGCAATATTTTCTGCCATGGTTTTTTATCCTTTTTTTATAAAAATCTTTTAATTATTGGTGGAATTATCAGTTAATTCTTGTACTTTTGCCGGTGTAATTATGTTGTCTTTAACCTTCCATCCTTTCTGAATACACTGTACTTGTTTAATTTCTGTATAATTTGTAAAAGGCGTTCCCCCTACATAAGCATATTTTGCTAAGTCAAGTTGAGATATTGTGAAACTATCTTGGAGGGACTTCGGGTAAGTTTCTATTCCTAGTTTTTGGAATATTGTCATTAAATTACGCAATACAATAAATATGGACAGAGAATCATCAGAGGAAATTTGAGCTTCTCCACTTGCTTCAGTTTGAGGTTCTATTAAACTGATAATTTTCTGTATTTGATCTAAAGCCGGTTGGGAACCATTTTGTAGTTCTTGAGCAATTTGGGTCACAATTTCTTGATGTCCTTGCTCACGCAGTTGCTCCAACGCTCGAGTCAGTTCTAAGTTTTCAGCTTCTAAAATACTAATTTGAGTTGTTAATTGTCTTTCAATCTCTCCGAGACCTGAAACAAGATTTTTAGCTGTTTCGTCTTTAATTGCAGTGCGCGTAACTTTAAAATGTTTCATCAAGGCCATGCCAAAATCCGTGAGGATCTCATGAGAACCAGATGCAATTATGCCTTGAAAGACCTGAGAAGCTGCAAAGAATTTTTTAGCATCTTCTGGAACATATGCTTCTATTTGAGACAGAACTAAATAGGTTTTAGAACGGTGTTTTTGAAAGTAATTTATGGCATCAGATAGCTGGCTAATTCTGCCAATATCTTTATTATCTGTGTGTATAAATCCATATTCAGCGTTATTAATCAAACCTTGGATAGCTGCTTGAGATTCTTGATAAACTTCCTGTGGTGTAAGTTTTCTACGGTTAGATAGATAATAGTAAAAGTCATCAATCAGCTTGGTGGAAGATGGAGGAATTCTATGGAGTATTTGTCTCCAAGATTCTTGATGATTTTGATTGAAGGTTTTAATGGCGGTTTGCAATATATTTCCACGTTTTTTCTCCTCCTCTGTACTGGGTGGAATGTATTTACTGTAGAAATCTTCGACAAATAATAAAAATTGTCCCCAAGGATTTTTTTGGAGAATTTCCAGATCAAATTTATCTTTTAATGATGATTTAGTGTTTTGAGACTTTTTAGGTTGTTCAGGTAATGGACGAACAAAAGTAGAATTTTTCTGTTTGGGTTTTGGTTTGTGAGTGTTGTAGTCCATGGGTTCGACTAATTATGTAGTAGGCAGTAATGATGCATCAGAATGTAGAAGCATATACTTAACAATAAAAAAATATGCACTGTCATCTATCTCAAGATAGATATTGAAAGACTCTTGATTAACAACTCAGTGATTATATCACGTATATGGAATAGTCCTCTTCCAGTCAAGAGCTTGTTAATGCTCTTACCTGTGTGAGATGGATCAAGTTATGATTTTAGGTATTTTGTGATAGGAGGGAAGAGGAAAAAGTGAGTTAACAATTTTTTTATAAAAAAATAAATAAGAGTTTTATCACTAAAAGTTGATAGATAAAATGATAAGATCAGACTTAATCATCAAAGATGACCCCTTATGGTTTAAAAATGCGATTATTTACGAAGTACCTATTCGCGCATTTGCTGATAGTAATGGTGATGGTATTGGCGACCTACAGGGACTAATAGAAAAACTAGATTACTTGCAAGATTTAGGGATTACGGCTATTTGGTTACTACCTTTTTTCCCCTCACCACTGAAAGATGATGGTTATGATATTGCTGAGTATACCAGTATTAACCCCATCTATGGGACATTAGAAGACTTTAAAAACCTATTGAATGCTGCCCATCAGCGTGGTATCCGGGTGATTATTGAGTTAATTATTAACCATACATCGGATCAACATCCTTGGTTCCAACGCGCACGCCGCGCCCCAAAAGGTAGTCTAGAAAGAGATTTTTATGTGTGGAGTGATACGGCAGAAAAATACCAAGAAGCGCGAATTATTTTCCAGGATTTTGAAACCTCGAATTGGGCTTGGGATCCGGTAGCTAAGGCTTATTATTGGCATCGTTTCTATTCCCATCAGCCGGATCTAAATTATGATCATCCCTTGGTAAGAGATGCGGTATTTGATGTTTTAGATTTTTGGTTAGAAATGGGCGTAGATGGATTACGTATGGATGCAGTACCTTATTTGTATGAAAGGGAAGGGACTAACTGCGAAAATCTCCCGGAAACTCATGCTTTCCTAAAAGAATTGCGATCGCACATTGACGCGAAACATCCTCACAAGATGCTACTAGCTGAGGCTAATCAATGGCCAGAGGATGCAGCTAAATATTATGGCGACGGGGATGAATGCCATATGAACTTTCATTTTCCCCTAATGCCACGCCTATTTATCGCCCTACAGATGGAAGACAATTTCCCCATTGTAGATATTCTCCAACAAACTCCACATATTCCTGACAATTGCCAGTGGGCGTTGTTTTTGCGTAATCACGACGAATTGACCTTAGAAATGGTCACAGATGAAGACCGAGACTTTATGTATCGAGTGTATGCTCAAGACCCGGTAATGAGATTAAATTTAGGTATCCGCCGCCGACTAGCACCTCTGTTAGGTAATGACCGCCGCCAAATTGAGTTACTTAATAGTTTGTTGTTATCCCTACCGGGAACACCCGTAATCTATTATGGTGATGAAATTGGCATGGGGGATAATGTTTACTTAGGCGATCGCAATGGTGTACGCACTCCTATGCAGTGGAGTTCTGACCGCAACGCCGGTTTTAGTCGTAGTAATCCCCAGAGGTTGTACTTGCCGGTGATTATTGACTCAGAATACCACTATGAAGCGGTTAACGTCGAGGCACAGAGGGCTAACTTCAATTCTCTGTGGTATTGGATGAAACGCTTGATTGCTACTCGAAACCGTTTTCAGGCTTTAGGTAAAGGCAAATTTGAATTATTACACCCTAATAACCGCAAAGTTTTTGCTTTTAGCCGCACCTACGAAGAAGAACATATCGTCATAGTAGCAAATTTATCTCATTATGTCCAAACGGCAGAATTAGATTTATCAGATTTCACAGGACTAGTACCAGTGGAAATTTTTGGTTACACGGAGTTTCCCGCCATTGGAGAGTCGCCTTATTTTCTCAGTCTGAGTCCCCATGGATTTTACTGGTTTCTCCTCAAACGTAAACCTAGTTTGACTCAACCCCCGAAACCCCAAGCCGAGTTACCTACCCTAGTTGTCAATGAACGGTGGCAAAATGTGATTTTACAACGGGAGTTAAAAGGGGTTTTAGAATCAACACTGCGGGATTACCTATATACCTGTAAATGGTTTGGTGGTAAAACCAGAACTTTGCAATCGGTGCAAATTGTAGAAACCATTGCCATACCCTACAATCAGCAGTTAGCCGAAATGGTTTGGTTACAGGTAGATTACATTGATAGACACCGCGAAACTTATCTATTATTTTTCGCCTATGCAGAGAGTGAGCAAGCAATGCAGCTATTGAGAGAAATCCCCCAAGCTGTAATTTCACGTCTGCAAGTGCAAAGGGAGGATCCCCTGGTTAATACTCCAGAAGTAGGAATTTTATTTGATGCGTTAGTAGATAAGAACTTTTTGAGTTCATTATTAGATGCTATTGGGGAGCAGCGTTTATATAAAGGGACAAAAGGAGAATTATTTGCCACGACCACTGATTTATTTTCACAGTTATACTCACAAAACGGTGACCATGAACCAAATGTTCTCAAGGAAGAAGAACAAACCAATACTTATATAGTTTATGGCTCCCGCCTATGTTTGAAACTCTTCCGGAAATTTGAGGAAGGTATGCACCCGGATTTAGAAATCCGGCGTTTTCTGGGGGATAAAAAACGCTTACAACATTTTGTACCTGTAGCTGGGGCTTTAGAGTATGGTCGCCAATGGCTACGCCACGCAAGCTATCAGAGATTTGGGGATAGTTCCAACCTACCGATGACCATAGGCATATTACAAGAGTTAATTCAAGATACTCGCAGCGGCTGGGATTACACCGTAGACAGCCTACGTCATTATTTTGATGTGGTGACTACAGAACAGGCGAGTATTGCAGAAGTTCCCATACCATCAGGTTCTCTCTTAAATTTACAGAGAACTGATATTCCCGATCTGGCAACCAAAACCATTAATTCTTACCTTCCAAATGTAGAAATATTAGGTAAATCCACGGCTGAATTGCATATGACCTTAGCTACAGATACAGATAATCCCGACTTTGCGCCAGAACCCTTTTCATCATTTTACCAACGTTCCATCTACCAAGATGCACGTAACCTCACAGGGCGAGTTTTCCGATTACTTAGGGAAAGGGCAAAAGATTTGCCATCTCATACCCAGGAATTGGCAGCAGATGTACTTAATAACCAACAAGAGATTTTGGCACGTTTCCAGTTAGTTGTGAATCAAAAAATTATCGCCTTCCGGACTCGTTATCATGGGGACTATCATCTGGGGCAATTGCTGTACACTGGTAAGGACTTTATTATCACCCATTTTGAAGGTAAAGCAGCCCGCAGTTTGAGTGAACGCCGCCGTAAGCGATCGCCATTAAGAGATGTAGCCAGGATGCTGGTATCCTTCAATTATGCTGTGACTGAAGCTTTGCGCCGTGAAATAGAAACCGGTATGGTTCGCCCTGAAAATCTGCCACTTATGAAACAATGGGCAAAATTTTGGTATACCTGGGTAAGTGCTACTTTCTGCAATTCTTATTTAGCAACTGCTAGGGAAAACAACTTTTTACCAAAGACCCCTGCGGAACTACAATTACTGCTATTTGCCTATCTATTAGAAAAAGCCATGGAGGAACTCCACCATGAACTCAACCATCGTCCAGATTACGTAGAAATTCCCCTACAACTGATTTTGCAACTAATATCAGAATCATGAACCTGCTTATCTGTGGTTAATTCATCTTGGCATTTTCACAACTTGGGGATGTGCTTCCAACCAAATATCAATATCACCTAATACCTGTTGGGGAACTTCCCAAGGAAATAAATGTGCTGTATTTGGGTAACAACGCCACTGGCTACTTTTCAAATGTTGCGCTGTTTCTAAACTAGACTCAGGGGTAATATGACAGTCTTGTTCTCCAGCCAGTACCAAACCAGGACAGTGAATTTGTTGTAAATCAGTGAGTCGATTGTAACCAGATTTCAGAGCAGTGTAAAGGGCGCGAGTTGCGAAAGAAGAGGTTTGTAAATAGGACTGTACTGCTTCGGTGGCAATATAATTATAAGCTGCGGGGGTATGTTGTTGAATCAAATAGCGAAAAAGCGATCGCTTGGCAAAAGTATCTATATTCCATTGCCAACTTGGTTGAATATAGTTCAAAATTCCGGCAATGGCAGTATATAGATTATCCTGCCAAGTAATGGGGGGATGATTACCACGGGGTCTGGCTGCGGTGGCCACCAAAATCAGACCAGTAAAGCGTTGTGGTAGTCGCAATGCCATTTCCATTGCCAAAATCCCACCCAGTGACCATCCCAATATCAGACATTTTTCAATTTGAAAGCGGTCTAGAAGCGCCTCTAAGTCTGTCAAATGGTCTAACATCTCAAAATTGCCATTACAGCGACTTTTACCGTAGCCGCGTAAATCAGGTGCGAAAGTTTGGTAGCGTTTGGATAAATGATTGGTAAAAACAGAAAGATTACGACCAGATCCAGGGTGACCGTGTAAACACAGAATAGGGAAACCCTCACCTTGGATGTAGAGGTTGAGGTTTGCTGGTGTGGTGGAGATATAGGACATAATTTAATATTATCCCCCTCAATAAATAAAACTCAATTGATTTACAGTCTATTGACGCTCTTGACTTGTGTGCCTTGCAATTACCCTTTTTCATGTTCCACACCCACCAGGTATGTCCCAGGATTGATTTGCACTTTGTTTATTTCTGCTACAAATTTTTTTTATCTGGGAGAGAATAATCTTATGTGCTATATTTTTTATACCTTTTTTAAAAAGTTCCTGCTCAACTCACAAGTTAGGAGCTACAATTCATATGTTTAGCCCCAATTTCCCTAGGAATCACAATGATCATCATTTGATTTACTATGAGGTAAAAACACAAATCTCATGGTGTTGACCTTTTTGCGAGGCCAAAGGAGTATATGAGTTGATCGGCTGCTTTTAAAACTGGAAGTATTAATTTTATCCATTTTCGCACCTTAGTTTTTAGCAGAAGTGCTGTGCAATCGCAATTTAAATTACCAAATCAGAAAATATTATGATGCGTTGGCTAATTATAGTCCCGATGCTCCTGAATGTTTTACTAATGGGCTGTTCTGTTGGAAATACAGCAAAATATACCACATCCACTGCCAGTAGCCAAACAAAAGCTCCCAGTGGTCAAATGCTACCAATTTCAGCACAAGCAGTTCTGCCTAATGGTAGTAGAATCCAATTGGAAGTGGCACGGACACCGGAACAGCAGGCGAAGGGCTTAATGTATCGTCCACCTTTACCAGATGATCAGGGGATGTTATTTGAGTTCCCTGATGCACGACCTGTCAGATTTTGGATGAAAAATGTCCCTGTTCCTCTGGATATGGTGTTTTTGCAAAATGGGGTGGTGCAATATGTTCAGGCTTCTGCGCCTCCGTGTCCTAGGGAACCTTGCCCTACTTATGGTCCAAATGATGTGCCCGTTGATATGGTCATTGAATTGCGATCTGGACGATCTGCGGAATTAAATTTGCGGGATGGTGATGTGATCAAAATTGAGTTTCTCGATACGGGAAATCTGGGGAAATAAATTTCCCCCTGTCAGATAGGGCGAATCCTCAGTTAATATCTTTGTGTCCAAAATTTATTTAAGTATAGAATAGCACCTTATTATGAATACTATTTACCTTGTTTACAACATAGTGAAATTTGCAGTTTCAAGCTATAATCACATTTCTCTACTATGGATGCCAAAAATATTCCGTTTGGCGTAAGTGTAAATGGACTCTCATAAGAGAGTATTAGCTATGGAATATTTGTGACTAGATGTGTGATGAAATCAAACATAATAGTCAACAATATCAGTGGTGCGTTGAATGGGGAATCTTCGAGTGTAACCGGTGAAATCTGTCAGTTTGAAGAGTTTTAGCCAATTGTGTTGGAATTTCTGATAACGTGGCGTGGCGTAAGTCATTCCGGTCATCACCAGTTACGAATAAAATATTAGCTGCTGGTTACTGAGAAATGGGAGATGGTTATATGACAATAAATTCAACTAAAGGGGGTGAGTTACAAATGTCACCATCAACATATTCACGACTGATTCATTTTCTAGAGGAAGATTTGTCAATTTCCTCGGCTTCTCTTGCAGTCGCCCTGCGACATCGGGAGCAAGATCCCGGTCCTTTACCAATGATTCTTTGGCAGTATGGATTAATTACGTTAGAACAGTTAGAACAAATTTATGATTGGCTGGAAACAGCATAAGAGCAGGAATTTGAGTTTTGCATTGTCTAAGTCTAAAATACAGGCTACCTCAACCTATGGCGTTTCTATAACATAAGTTGGATTGGCGAAGCTTTTGATTGCAATCATGGTTCTAATGTGTATAAGTATGCCTTTCATACCGGAGAATTGAGGATGTCACGTGGATTCTGTCTTTTACCGGGGCTGATAGATAGGAGAATTGACTGTTACAATTTTTACTTATTTCCAGAAGGATACAAAGAGCGAGTTGACTGTTTAACTCGCTCTTTATAATTTCAATGGGAGTAGAACCAAAATACTCATCATTAGTGCGGCTAACAGTTCTCCTTTCTCTTGGAGACGCTTCGCCAAGGATTTACGTTCCCCAGATAGACTGGGGATGGAGACTAACTAAATACTTTAGCCGCTGCTGCTACACCAGCACCAGGGGTGAAGTCTTCGTAGCCGAGTTCAGTGAGAGTCACTTCTAAGGCAGCTATACAGGTGAGAATATCGCGATCGCTAACAAAACCCAAGTGACCAATGCGGAAAATTTTGTTTTTCAGATGGTCCTGTCCACCGGCCAAAGCAATATCAAAACGCTTCTTCATCAATGAGCGAATTTTATCAGATTCAATACCCTGTGGGGCGACAGACGTAATTGCTGGACTGGCATAATCATCTGCACCAAATAAAGGTAAATTCAAACCACGCACCGCGGCACGGGTGGCATTTTTGAGTCTTTGGTGCCGAGTAAATATTGACTCCAAGCCTTCATCCTTCATCATTTGTAATGTGGTGTGTAAAGCCACAATCAAGTTCACCGGTGGAGTAAAGGGAGTGGTATTTTTGGCTGCGGATTTGCGATATTTACCTAAATCAAGATAATATTTCGGTAATTTTGCAGTTTTGTAAGCTTCCCAAGCCTTGGGGCTAACAGCAACAAATCCTAATCCAGGGGGAATCATATAACCTTTCTGGGAACCAGAAGCCACCACATCTAAACCCCAGGTATCTATGGGTAAATTGAATGCACCCAAGCTAGTAACTGCATCTACGATAATTAAAGCTTGGCCATGTTCCTTTACTAGGCGGTTGATAGTTTCTAAGTCATTCAACACACCGGTTGAGGTTTCGCTGTGGGTAATAATGACCGCTTTAATTTCCTTGTTGGTATCCCCTTGCAGTTTTTCTGCAAATACTGCTGTATCTACGGGTTTCCCCCATTCGGTAGTAACAGCTTCGACATTCAAACCGTATGCTGCAGCGATTTCTACCCAGCGTTCTCCAAACTTACCATTGGAACCGACTAAAACGCGATCGCCTGGAGACAGAAAATTAATGATTCCCGCTTCCACCGCACCCGTACCGCTAACATTGAGCATTAGTACATCATTTTGAGTTTGGTGTAACCATTTGAGGTTTTCTATCACCTCCGCCATGATGTTACTAAACTCATTGGTGCGGTGTCCAATTGGGTGCTTGGCTAATGCCAATAAAGCAGCTTCTGGTACTGGTGTGGGGCCAGGAATCATGAGCATTAGCTTATTGTCCATTTGTTCGTCCTAAAAAAGAATAAAAGTTCAAAACTTGGGGAGGATACTTAAATTTTTGGGGGGAATTTTAGGTTTTATCTGCATATACATAAACAATACTTGCCATAGTCTTCAAATCCACAGATTTAAAGATCATTAGAGCTAAAGAATGATCGTTTACTTGACTTTTGCAACAACCTATGTATATTAGTTAAAAATAATCTAAAATTCTTCTTTCAAGTTATAGCATTTTATCATCTGTTCAACTACGGACTTATCTGTGTACCCTACCCTAGGTTCTGCGTGCATGGACATAAATAAGCACCGAATCTCCCGCTACAGCGGTTGGCGGTGGTTAGCAAACAGTTTAGCGATCGCTAAACCAGGGTCGGGTTGTTTAACTAACGACTCTCCAATGAGTACGGCTGCTGCTCCTGCCTGGTGTACTATATGTAAATCTTCAGGAGTATGTAGCCCTGACTCGCTCACAACTAGGAGATTAAGTTCCTGTAATTGACTAACTCGTGCTGCCAATAATTGACAGGTAGTTTGAAGATCAACGGAAAAATCTTCTAAATTGCGATTATTGATCCCCACCAAAAACTCACAAGTCGAGCGGTCGGCTGTCCAACGTTTAGCTAAAGCTAACACGCGATCAAGTTCTGCCAAACTATGAACCTCAATCAAGGCCGTCATCTTCAATGCTTTAGCAATTTTCAGGAAGTATTGTAAATCTTGATCACTGAGAATAGCCGCAATTAGCAAAATTGCATCTGCGCCCTGAATACGAGCCAAGTACATTTGGTAAGGATAGATAATAAAATCCTTACATAAAAGTGGTAATTTCACCCTAGCACGCACTTGGGCTAAATTCTCAAAACTGCCTTGAAAAAACTTCCTATCTGTCAAAACAGAAAGACAACTAGCTCCGGCTTGTTCATAGGCCGCAGCAATGGCTACCGGGTCAAAATCTGCTCGTAAGACACCCTTGCTAGGGGAAGCTTTCTTGACTTCAGCAATTAAAGCCGGCTTGGTGTTTCCTTGTTTTAAAGCGGCGATAAAATCACGGGTGGGTGGTGCCGAGAGTGCCTGCTTTTGCAATTCTGTTAAAGGTCGCCTTTCCCGCATCTGGTCAATTTCAACTTCCTTATGCCAGACAATTTCCTCCAAAATGTTGTTTGGTTCTATATCTGGCAAAGCAGACTGATAACGTAAAAAAGAGACATTAATGGTAGTGTTGGTAGAACGGCGACGAATTTGCATAATTTAAGTTTTGAGTTCTTCTTTGCTGAGTTTGACACTCCCGGCCCTCAAGAGACAATGACGGGCGGAAAATATTTCAGTGTTAACAGGCACCCTTTAGCCACTGATGGCGTAGCGTAGCCATCACGACTCATAAGACCTTCCCGCCCTAGTCCTTAAACCACGGCGCGTTTATAAGCTTCATCTAGCACTTCGGAAAGTGTGGGATGGGCGTGTACTAAATGAGCCAGGTCTTGGACAGCTTGACGGTTGGCGATCGCGGCTGAGGCTTCATGAATTAAGTCTGAGGCGTGCATACCAAAGATATGCACTCCTAAAACCTCACCAGTATCTTGGCGATACACTACTTTAGCCATACCATCGGCTTCTTTTTCTGCCAGAGCTTTGGAATTACCTTTGAAGTAACTTTTAGTAGTAGCCACATCAAAGCCTTCAGCTTGCGCCAATTCCTGGGCGGCTACTTCTGTTAAACCTACATAACTGACCTCTGGGTGAGTAAATGCGGCCGCGGGGATGCTGCGATAGTCCACAGTGCGGGGACGACCGATGATATTTTCCACCGCGACGACACCTTGAGCCGAGGCTGTGTGGGCCAACATCATTTTCCCAGTGGCGTCACCAATGGCCCAGACATGGGGGACTATTTCCCCGCATGAGGAGAACACAGCCATATGGTCATCTACGGGGATATAATTCCGCCGGTCTAGTTCTATGCCTAAAGTGTCTAGTCCTAAGTTATTGGTGGCGGGAATACGCCCTGTGGCTACTAAACAAGCATCGACTTCAATAACATCAATATCTTCTTTGGTTTTAAAGTCTGCTAATTCAATTACCACTGGGGAACCGGGAATGATTCTTTTGGCGTATATTCCCACTTTGGTTTCTATATCCCGGGGTGTAATTAAGACTCGTTCTGCTAGTTTAGCAATATCCCGGTCAAATCCTGGCATGAGTTGGTCTAGGGCTTCAATCATGGTGATTTCACAGCCCAAAGCCGAGTAAACATCAGAAAATTCTAAGCCGATGTAACCACTCCCAATAATTGCGATCCATTCCGGTAGAGATTCTAATTTTACACCTTGATCGCTGGTAAAAACGGTTTTACCATCTACTTCTATGCCTGGGGGTACGAAGGGGACAGAGCCAGGGGAAAGAATGATATCTTTAGCTCTCACTGTTTTCTCTGTACTATCGCTGGTGATAGTTACTTTTTGAGTGCCGGCAATTTTTCCCCAACCTCTGATAATATCTACTCCTAGACGTTTGAGGCTGTTGGTGAGGTCGCCTTGAATTTTTGATACAAGACTACTAGCATGGTCTGCGATCGCTTGACGGTCAAATGCCACATGATCAACTTGAATTCCCAGGGATTTGAGATGATGGGCATTACGTAACTCCCGCACACGTCCAGACGCAGCTAACAAAGCCTTGGAAGGGATACAGCCACGATTCACACAGGTTCCCCCCATGTCCCCAGCTTCAATAATCGCTGTTTTCAGACCACAGCTAACAGCGTGTAGGGCTGCGCCATGTCCACCCACACCCGCGCCGATAATCACTAAATCGTAATCAAATCCATCACTCACGTTAGTTTCCCCTTGTACTTTGCCTATTTATTTTCAACTATGGCTTATGCCAAGCTACGCTATCACGTGCAACCTATGCAACTCCCCATAGTTTGGGAATTCCTTTAAATTTTTTAAACTTTAAATTTGTTCAATTAATTTACTGTGATGGGGCTGGTTCCTCCAAAGGACGAATAATGGTCGGGGTTGGTGTTACCTCTGGTTGAAAGATTCCCTGTAATGCTTGTTCGAGTGTAGGAGCCATCACAATTCTATTTTCAAAAGCCACGATTACCCGTACTAGGGTGGGGAGTCTATTTTGAGTGGCTTCTAAATAAATTGGCTCGACGTACAATAAGGATTGTTCAATGGGGATAATTAAGAGGTTACCTTGAACTGCTCTGGAACCTTGACGATTCCAGAGGGAAATTTGTTGAGAGATGATGGGGTCTTGGTTAATTCTGGCTTCTATTTGCTCTGGTCCAAAAACTAGGCGTTCTTTGGGGAATACATAGAGTAATAATTTACCGTAGTTTTCACCGTCTGACCGAGCTGCTAACCAGGCGATTAAATTAGAGCGTTGTCTGGGGGTGTAGGGTAGAAGGAGGATAAATTCTTCCGTATGAGAGGAATTGCTGTCAGAAAGGGGGACTGTGGGGAGGCTGGTGATGAGGTAGTATGGTTTAACTGGACGGGCTTCGTCCCCGTAGATTTCTGTGGGTATTTGCCACTGGTCTTCCCGGTTATAAAACACCTGGGGGTCGGTCATGTGGTAGGTTATTAATCGCTCGGATTGAATTTTGAACAAGTCCACGGGGTAACGAATATGTTTCCGCAGGTTCAGTGGTAAGTCCAAGAGGGGTTTGAAGGTATGGGGAAATATTTTCCCCCATGTGGCTATGATGGGGTCTCCGGGGTCGGCTATGTAAAAGTTAACTGTGCCGTGGTAAGCGTCAATGACTACTTTAACTGAGTTGCGGATATAGTTGATTTTCTCTTGATGGTCGGCTATGTTGAGGCTGGTTGTGTCTGAATAGGGATAGCGATCGCTTGTAGTGTAAGCATCAACTACCCAGTAAAGGTAGCTGCCGTTTTTCTCAAAGTCTTTGTCACCAGCATCAGCAGCAACTAAATAAGGGTCGCTGTCAAATTGGAGGAAGGGGGCGATCGCTTGAATACGTTCTTTAATATTCCGCCGGAATAACACTTGAGTATCTGGTAGAAAGTCTTCTGTAAATAGCATTTGCCAATCTTTTAAATACATGGCAAATAGTAATCTTCTCCACCGTCTACCAACACGAATCCCCCCTACACCATCATAAATATTGTATATATTATCGCTACCACTAGGAAAGTCTAATTCTTTAACTTTTGTTCCAGTCATGACGTAAGTATCAGTGATTTCACCGAAGTAAATCCGGGGTTTTCCTATGGGGACGCTCTCACGAATGGCTTCACTGGCGGTAGTAAGGGCGGTGTCGTTATTACCGGCGATGTCTTTGACAAAATATTCTGGTAGTCCACCAGGAGCGACGGTATTTACTGGACTCATAGTGAACCCAAAACCATGGGTATAGATTAAATGACGGTTTACCCAGGTTTGAGCTTGTTGGGGTACGGCGGTGTAGTCTAATTCCCTGGCGGCTATTAGTACTTGTCGCCGTTCTGTGGTCTCTTGGTCTACTGGGTTGGGAAATACCCCCGTTGCTGTGGGTATTTCCGCAGGTACTTCCTTAAGCAGGGTATAGCGGTCGATGTCCGCATCGGAGAAGCGGTAGTAAAGGCGAATCTGTTGCAGTTGGCGGTTAGTTTCTAGCAGTGGTTGCTGGCCCCACAGGCGAATGTTACGAATTGTTAAGTCATTTCTTTGGATATCGGCTTCTGTTAGGTCTCCTGTCGGGTTAAAGGTTTGCACGTCGATGTTTTCTAAATCAAATGCTTGGCGGGTTAGGGCGATAGTACGCTGGATGTAGGGTTGTTCCCGTTGGAGTTCGTTGGGCTGTACGATTAAATATTGCACTAGGGTGGGGAGGAAAATATCGGCGGCGACCATTCCTATTAGATAAACTCCTAAGCTGTAAAATATAAATGGCCGGTAGCAGGATTGGGGTTTCCAGCTTGCTGTCCGCCATAGCAGGTAAAAGGCTAGGGCTAGGGAAGCAAAGCAGAGGATGGTATAGGACGGGAGGACGGCTGTAACATCGGTATAACTTGCACCGTAGGTAACGCCACGTGGGGAATAAACTAGCTCGTAACGACTGAGCATATAACTCAGGGCTACTAGGAGCATGAATAGTCCACCGTTACCGTATAAATGACGCTGTTGCTGGGAAGAAAACCCCAGGAAAACGCCTTGACTAAGGCTACCGGCACCCAAGAGGTAAGTTAGGGCTACAGCGATGAGGGTATACAGGAATAATCCCATTAACCATAGTTCTAGAAGCTCCCAAAAGGGGAGGGAAAATATATATATGCTGATATCTTGATCAAATAATGGCTCGGAGGCGTTGAAGGATGTGGGGGCGAAATATTGCAGTATCCTAGCCCAGTTGTGGGATATGATTTGAGCAAATAGAAGGCTCAGAAGAATTGCGATCGCTCGCAATTGAAAATGAGGATATACTACAATGGCGATGACTATTGCCAAAATTAAACCGAAATACCAAGGTGTGGAAATAAAGTTACCTATTAACTCCCAAATGCGCCCCGGTCGAAATAACTGGGGATTTACCGGAATATGGCGGATAATTCCCGGATGCCAATGGGTAGCAGCTATTTGGCTATAGTAAATCACCATTAAGCCTACTAGAAAACTTAATACTAATGCTATGGGTAGTAACCAGACTAGTTTAATTTCTTTAGTTCTGGGGACCTGTTGGAATTTCACAGCCACCATGGGGGAGGGATGATTTGGGGGATGCTGGTGGCGGTAAGCTAAGTGAAGATTACCCAAACAAAAGGCGGCGCTGATACCTGCTACAAATATCCAAAGTCCCCCCATGGTGACTATCCGCAGGAGGAACATTTGTAAATAACCAATATTTTCAAACCAGAGTATTTCTGCTCCTAGGTGAGCAAGCAAATCCAGGAATAGCCAGACTCCTAGGGATATTGTTAGTAATCTAAACCACCAATTCCGTAACATAAATCAACTCAGGTAAGGGAGAGTGTACAACTTTCACCCTCTTAGGTCTATTTTACCTGAATCTCGGTGAGGTAGTGGTGTGGTGATGGTGGTAACCGATGCAGTAATTGAGATACTCTTACTCTGGATACTAATGTCAACTTAAAGGTAAAGTAATACACCAAATATATTGCTCCGACCAAAGAAAATAGTAGAACAGAACGGACACATATAGCGTGGCGTTAGCCATTGGCCTTAATTAGCGGGGTCTATGCGATTAACAAACCAAGCCAGGGGAATCATAGGTATAGCCGGAAGTAAGCAAATTAACCACTGTTGTAAATTCAGGGGTGCGGTTTTAAATAAAAGATTCATGACATCCCATTGACTAAATATGATTTGTAATAATACTGTGCCAAATATACCCAGAGACATGGCGCGACCATCGTTGATACTGACTGTTTGACCTTGGATTTTTCGCGCCGCTACATTCGCTAACTGACTAATACTCAATAAATACACAATTCTTCCGGCGACTAGAGCTTGAATTGCCATGGTTCGAGCTATGTTAATATCCCCTATGGTTTGACGCACCCATTCAAACATCCCAAAGATGAGAATCCAGTTAAAGATAGAAACTGCTGCTATGCGCTGGAACAAGGTACGAGAAAGTAACTGCTCCTTGGGGTTGCGGGGTGGACGTTTCATTACCAGGTCGGATTTTGGTTCAAATGCTAAAGGTACCGTCATGGCTACTGAATTAACCATGTTTAACCACAGCACTTGGAGGGAGAGAATGGGTAGGTCTCTGGCGAAGAGGGCGCTAATGAGAATAGTCATGGATTCGCCCCCATTCACCGGTAAGATAAAGGCGATCGCCTTTTGTAAATTCTGATATACCGTGCGTCCTTCCTCCACCGCAGCCTCAATAGAGGCAAAATTGTCATCAGTAAGCAGCATATCAGAGGCTTCCCGGGCTACATCTGTACCTGCGCCCCCCATGGCGATACCAATATCTGCTTGTCTGAGAGCGGGAGCGTCGTTGACTCCATCCCCGGTCATGGCCACAATTTCCCCTTGGGATTGCAACGCTTGCACTAACCGGAGTTTTTGCTCTGGAGCTACCCTAGCAAAGACCACACCATGCTCCACAGCATGGGCGAGTTGGCTGTTGTCCATTTGGGCGATTTGCTTACCCTCAAAGGCTTGTACCTGACCGTCTTTTTCTAAACCAATTTGTTGGGCTATGGCTTTGGCTGTGGTAATATGGTCGCCTGTAATCATCTTAACTTGAATCCCTGCGGTTTTACAGGCACGCACCGCAGCGATAACCTCTGGACGGGGTGGGTCAATCATCCCCTGTAAACCTAAAAAAATCAACCCAGAAGCAATATCTTCATGGTCTACAGAGTTCTGCTCATGGCTGACGATTTTTTTACCAAAAGCTAAAACGCGCATCCCCTGTTTAGCTAAAATCGTTACCACCCGCCGCTCTATTAACTCAATATCCGCCATTGGTTCGAGTTCTCCCTCAGCATTGAGCATTTGCTCACAACGACTGGTAATAGCTTCAACGGAACCCTTGACGTAAATAATTCTAGACTCCGAGTCTCGGTTGTCATGGAGAGTAGCCATGTATTGAAACTCAGACTCAAAGGGAATACCATCAATGCGCGGAGTTAACTTTGTGATTTCCGACTGACTCCACCCCGCCTTATTTGCCACTCTAATTATAGCGCCTTCGGTAGGATCACCTACCACAGACCAATTACCATTACTATTTTTTGCTAAATGAGAGTCTGTGCAAAGTAACCCAGCCATTAAACAATCTGCAAGGGCGGGGAAGTTTCCGGTTTGTAAATCCACTGGTTGCTGCTCAAACAGAATCTCCCCTTGAGGATTATAACCCGTACCGGTGACTTGGAAATGCTGCCCGCCGGCGTAAATTCCCTGAACCGTCATTTGATTTTCTGTGAGAGTACCAGTTTTATCGGAACAAATAACAGTAGCCCCTCCTAAAGTTTCCACCGCCGGTAGTTTGCGGATGATGGCGTGACGTTTTGCCATGCGGTTAACTCCAATAGCCATGGTCACCGTCACCACTGCGGGTAAACCTTCGGGAATTGCACTCACAGCCAAGGCCACCGACGCCTCAAACATAGCAGCCCAGGTTTGTCCTTGTCCTAAGCCCACAGCAAACGTCATAGCTGCTAGTCCAAGGATTATATAGAGGAGTTGATGACTAAATTTGTCAAATTTACGGGTGAGGGGGGTGCTGAGACTGGTGGTTTGTTCTAGGGACTGGGAAATACGCCCCATTTCCGTAGCATTGGCAATGGTAACAACAATACCGCTACCTTGACCAAAGGTGACAAAGCTACCTGCGTAAGCCATATTCACCCTTTCTGCTAGGGGAGTATCCGGACTGAGGTCAGCAGTAGACTTTTCTACTGGTACTGACTCCCCCGTTAAAGCGGACTCATCTACCTGTAAATTACGAACGTTGAATAACCGTAAATCTGCTGGGACTTTATCCCCAGAGGTCAGCAAGACAACATCACCGGGAACTAATTCTTGGGAGGGGATGCGGGATTTTTGTCCGTTACGAATCACCGTCGCTTCGGTGGTAACAGCTTGGGCTAAGGCTGCGATCGCACCTTCGGCTTTTGATTCTTGGACAAAGCCAATGATAGCGTTAATTAGAGTCACACCCCAAATTACCCCGGCGTTTGTCCACTGGAGTAAAAGAGCCTTAATTAACCCAGCAATAAGTAAAATGTAGAGAAGCGCTTGATTGAACTGCAACAGAAATCTCAACCAAGCAGGCTTTCCCGGTTTACCCTTAAGTTCATTCTTACCAAACTCAGATTGTCGTTTGTAAACTTCCGCAGAAGATAATCCCCTTTCTGGGTCGCTATTGAGAACTTGAATAACTTCTGTTGTCCCTTGGCTGTGATAGTTTTGGGGTGCTGATATACTAGTTCCAGTCGTCGGCATAAAAATGTTCTCAAATTCTAGAGTGGTTAAAATCTCTAAATAAATTTGGATATATAAATACGTCGTCCTCTGTCTGTACTACTTTTTCTTTTCTGATATCTCTAGACAGCGTTGCAGAAACCTGCGGGGGATTTCCCGATTTTGTCCCCAGTGTACATGAATATAAGATGCATGCAAATTTCTCAGATGTAGCCCACACAAGCTGTGGGTCTTGCCATCAGTTCCCAGATGTTGACTGTTGTGTGCTACTTCCAAGCTATCACCATCGTAGGGATAAATTTTAAATAAACTTTGCTCAGGTTTAGGGTCTAACTCAGAACGATGGAATTCATGACCGTAAATGCTTGTACCTGCTGATACTAATAGGTTATCTTGTGAAGCTACCGCTCGACGATACCCTAAAGTTAAATTTTTGCCCATAATAGCAGATGTGGGTAAGACCCCCGTCATCTGCCAAGGTTTACCCTCAAAGTCGATAATTTCTTTACATAAATACATTAATCCCCCACACTCTGCTATGGTGGGTACTCCTGCTAGAATTGCTGTTTTAACAGCATTACGCACAGAAATGTTGGCTGCTAAACCCTCAGCGAAAACCTCCGGGAAACCCCCGCCAAAATACATTCCTTGTATATCAGGAGGTAGTTGGGTATCTGCTAAAGGACTCCAGAAAACGACTTCGGCACCTAGATTTTGCAGTAAATCGAGATTATCTTGATAGTAGAAATTAAAAGCGCGATCGCGCGCTACTGCAATTTTGAGAGGATAACCGTAGGAATGTGGGAATAATTCCCCTCCCCCTTCTCCCTTACAGTCTAGAGACGTTCCGTCGGAAGGTCTGTACCCGTCTGTGTCCCCCTTGGGATTCTCCAACAATGGTAATAAATATTGCCAGTCAAAACAGGTATCGCCTAAATCAGCCAGAACATTAATAACAGCGTCCAATTTCGGCAGTTCTGCTGTAGGGACTAAACCTAAATGACGATCGGGTATAGTGATATTATCCTGACGACGCAGTACACCCACTATAGGTAATTGTAATACTGCTAGAGAGTCTTTAAGTAGAGATAAATGGCGATCGCTCCCGACGCGATTTAAGACCACCCCAGCAATTTTTATTCTTGGATCAAAAGAACAATAACCGTGGGCGATCGCCGCCACAGAGCCAGATAAACGGCTACAATCAATTACTAACAGTATAGGTAAATCTAGCAGTCTGGTAATATGTGCTGTACTAGCAAAATCTCTACTCAAGGAAGCTTCTTCCCCCCCTGTTACCTCCTTGACTCCATCAAATAGACCCATCACCCCTTCCACCAGGGAATATTGACACTCCTGACTGTGATCAACAAAACATCTTTTAAGGTAAGCCTCCGAAGTTAGTACCGGGTCTAAATTGCGACAAGGACGACCAGTAACATAAGCGTGAAACATAGGGTCAATGTAATCTGGGCCCACCTTGAAAGACTGTATAGATACACAACGACGGCGTAAAGATGCCAAAAGAGCCAGGGTAACTGTTGTCTTACCCACTCCACTACGTTCTCCTGCGACAACTAAAGCCATAGACTGGAGATAATAAAACTTATTAAATAGGCATCATCACTAATTATGACATAAAAAATGCCCGGAATTTTTTTGAGAAATTCCGGGTTCTGAATAGAAGTTCAAAAAATCACCGAACCGAATCAAACCACAATCACCCTAAATAGAGACGTTCCGCCGGAATCTCTCAACTCTCCAAATCCAAAACTTTAGCGACCACAGCCAAACTTTCCTCAAAAAGTAACTCCCGACCCCAACGCTGCACCTGCTGACTTAACAAAGACTCTGCCTTTTGTTCAGAAAGAGAACCGACTTGTTGAAACAGACCAGCAGACTGAGCTCCCCCGTGGGTTTCCATACGCATACAACCGCCAGTTTCTGTACAAATAACGGTACCACAGTCCGCTTGGGCATTTGTGGAGCTTAGACGTAGAGCAATTAAATCACCCACAACATCACCTACATCAGCAACCGGAACCCCGGCTAATTCCGCTTCTACTTGTCGCTGATCTTGAGCAATAAAACAAACTTGAGTAATTTCATAATCACCAGTTTCTGTTTTATAGGAGACCGGCGACCATTGCAAGCGACTAGCCAACCAACCTAAAAATAATAATGCTTGAGCAGAATTACCCTTTTCATAGTCTATAGTCACCCGGTCAATTTCCTTAAGAGCCGCGCGACGATGGGGTGAGTCGTAAGCTTGAGCCGTCAATTCTTGCCATGCTGACAGGCGTCGCCAATTTAAATCAGCCAAAGGAACACCAGTTTCTACCAACTTTTGCAAGCTAAGTAAATCACCTTCTGGCTTGTTAAAATTGCAAGAATCCACAATCACATTATTGCAAACTGTTGCCAGTCGCTTAAAGAGATTGTTATTAGGGTCTGGTGTAGCTTTCCACCAGAGAAACTTGGGTAAGCCACCAATTAATAATGCTGGAATCATACCTCCCACGCGTTCCAAAGCCGCAGCGGTTCCACTCAAAGTAATATATTCACAACAGATAAGAGTGCTAGAAGACTGCTTTTGAATCGGACAGTAGGCAGAAATTGAAGCTCTAACCCCTTCATCTTCCCCAGCAATAGGGAACAGCGCAATAATGCGGCAGGGATTACGTAGAGCAATTTCATCAGCGATAGAGGGGCTTGTGGGGCTGAAATTATAAGCAACACCTTCAGATGCTGCCGTACTTCCCTGACGTTTAGCGAATTCTTCCCGTAGTATAGCCACGGTTTCCGGTGTCGCTGTGCCGGTTTCGGGAAGTCCATACTTAACTTGAACTTGCCTGAGGGCTGCCCCCATTTGTGGACCGAGAATGCCATCTAAAGGACCTTTATAAAGTCCTAGAACTGATAAAAGATATTGAGTTTCTTCCGGTTCGTAAACTACCAAAGTAAATGTTGTGGCTCTGGTAGCAGCAGGAAGAGTACCGTCTTCACCTGTGATGCCGTAACTTTGCCAAATTTGATTAAGCTCCGTTTCTATTTCGCTGATGGAAATATCTTTAGGAGCCTGAAGAGAGAAAATTGTTGGAGCTTGGGAAATCATAGTACTTTAGTCAGTATTCATTGGTTATTGTTTTTACAGTCTGCGCCAGCGACGACCATCTTGGTTAATTAACAATTCCGCCTCTGTAGGTTCCCAGGTACCAGCTTCGTACTGGGGAATATTAGCTGGGTCTGCTGGTGCATCCCAAACTGAAAGAGCGGGAGTTACTACTTGCCAAGCCGCTTCTACCTCGTCGGAACGAGTAAATAATGTTTGGTCGCCCATCATGCAATCAAGAAACAGTCTGTCGTAAGCGTCAGAAGTAGCTTCAATACCAAAAGAACCATAACTAAAGTCCATATCCACCGAACGGGTGCGGAATTCAGCACCTGGCATTTTTACATCAAACCGCAGGGAAATTCCTTCGTTTGGCTGAAGACGCATGGCTAAGATATTGGCATTTCTTTGTTGAGATGCTGATTGAAACATACGAGAGGGAACATCGCGGAAGTGAATAGATATTTCACTTACTTTTTTTGGCATCCGCTTACCTGTACGTAAGTAAAAAGGTACACCTTGCCAGCGCCAGTTATCAACCTGAAATTTCATGGCTACATAGGTGGGTGTGGTTGAATTGGAATCAACTCCCGGTTCTTGGTGATACCCTGGGACAGGTTGCCCTTTCATCCAGCCAGCACTATATTGACCACGTACTGCTGACCGTGACAAATTGGGGATATCAGCTAAACGAGTGGCTTGCAGTACTTTTACTTTCTCTGTGCGGATGCTGTCGGCATCCATGGAATTAGGTGCTTCCATGGCCGTGAGACAGTAAAGTTGCATCAGGTGATTCTGCAACATATCCCTGAGAGCGCCCGCTTTTTCATAGTAGCCGGCTCGGTCTTCTACTCCTACGGTTTCTGCTACGGTAATTTGTACGTGGTCAACAAATTGACGGTTCCATAACGGTTCAAATATAGCATTAGCGAAGCGGAACACCAGCAGATTTTGAACTGTTTCTTTACCTAAGTAGTGGTCAATGCGGTAAACTTGATTTTCTTGGCAATATTTTTGCACTATTTGGTTCAGACTCTGGGCTGATGCTAGGTCGCGACCAAAGGGTTTTTCTATCACCAGACGATGTTTGTATGGGTCGTCTAGCATTCCCGCGCTTCCTAGTTGCCTAATGGCTTCGGGAAAGAAGTTAGGAGCTACGGAGAGGTAGAACATCCTGTTTCCCCTTGTGCCCCGTTTCTGGTCTAATTCCTTTAAAAGGGTGTTGAGCTTTTGGTAGCTTTCAGGATTGTCTATGTCTCCTGGACAGTAGAACAGACCTTGGGAGAAGTCTTGCCATAGTTCACCTAAAGGGACTTTAGCATGAGCTTCTTCCATGCCTTTTTGCATTTGCTCACGGAAGTACTCGTGGCTCCACTCTCGACGGGCAACGCCGACAATGGTGGTTTCTGGAGGTATGCGTCCTTCTCGGCGCAATTTGTAAAGGGCTGGGACTAATTTACGCCAGGTAAGGTCACCAGATGCGCCAAAGATGATGATAATTTGAGGTTCGGGCATCCCTTGTTGTTGCAGGCCTACGCGCAAGGGATTTTCTAGCAAACTAACCATAGAAGTTTTCAGTGGGTGTTAAGTGGTGTGTTGACGAGACGCTTGATATCTGACTACGCCACGCTTGGCTATTGCGTCTACAAAGAAACTTGTGCCTTGAAGGTCTATACTGGCGACAATAACTTGACTTTGTTTTCTAAAGAGTTCACAGAGTTCATCCTTGATGAACTCTGATGAACTTATCAATACCCTCAACTAGGAGTTCCTCCATGACTACATTCAGATCAATGTTAATGTCTGGGTCTTTTAGGCTTTCCATGAGTTGATAGGCTTCTGCAACGCCGCTTTCTAAGCGCAATGCTACATCACAATGGTCTGCGCAAGCTGCAATTGTCTCGGGTGGTAAGGTGTTAACGGTCTGCGGCCCAATCAATTTGTTAACATACATGACATCACTGTATTTTGGCTCTTTGGTGCTGGTACTAGCCCAAAGTAATCGCTGTACATTAGCTCCTTTGGCCGCTAAGGCTTGCCATCTCTGGCTTTGAATAATTTTTTTGTATTCCTGGTAGGCAATTTTGGCGTTAGCGATCGCGACTTGTCCTTTGACTGCTTGCAGTTTGGCTTTGTGGGTGATATCATCAATACCACTTTTAATTTTGGCATGAATTTTAGTATCAATGCGACTGAGAAAGAAGCTAGCTACGGAAGCAATTTGACTCAGGTCTTCACCTTTTCCTGCCCGTTTTTCTAAGCCCCGCATATAAGCCTGTGCTGTTTTGATGTAACTATCTACGGCAAACAGTAGGGTGATGTTGATGTTGATACCTTCTTCAGATATGGCCTGTTCTACTGCTGCTAAACCGGCCGGTGTACCTGGTATTTTTACCATGACATTTTCCCTCCCAATTTCTTGAAAGTAGCGACGGGCTTCTGCTATTGAGGCTTGGGGATCATGGGCAATGGTCGGTGTTACTTCTATGCTTACATAACCGTCGAGTTTATTGGATGCTTCATATACTGGGTGCTGCAGATAACATGCATTGCGAATATCTGCAAAAATTAGGGATTCGTAAATTTTGCTTGGGGGTAATCCCTCCCGAATGCCAGCTTCAATGTCCGCATCATACATAGTACTGTTGGCGATAGCGTAGCTTGGCGCGGCCATCGCTTTTTCAAATATGGCTGGATTGGAAGTAATTCCACAGATACCCTGATTTTCTACCAAGTCTTGCAGTTCACCTGATTTCATAATTTCACGGTTCAAATTATCTATCCAGAGATTTTGACCATGTTTTTTAATTTCGAGCAAATGATTGGTGGACATACCCTGATTTTACTCCTGTTGATGATACTTCTGGTGTGTTGCTATGGCTACGCCACGCTACGCTATTGGCATCACCAGAGAAGCAACGCACAATAATACATCAATTTTTGATGTTTTCTTTGGAATTGTGGCGTTAGTCATCACTCATGACATCGGCCAGCTGAGGTAATTTTTAGTTCATCACCAGGGATCTGATCTTTGCCCAATTCCAGATATTCTCGAATAACATAGCCATATTAACTGTTAATTCTTGGTAGAGATTTCTTGTATCTATTAGCTCCTCGGTGTAAATCAACTACTCATTGCCAATTAATCAAAAGAATTTTTAGTCTCAGAACTAGGAATTAGGAGCGGTACTAGTGTCCGTTTTGAATAAAAGACTCCACCTTGGCCACATCTTCCTGACTACCAATAATTAAAGGTGTGCGTTGGTGTAGCTTTTTCGGCACTACTTCCAAAATATCTACCAACCCTGTGGTGGCCCGACCGCCTGCTTGTGAAATCAACATAGCTAAGGGAGCGGATTCATAAAGTAAGCGCAATTTCCCTTCTGGTTTCTGAATTGTCCCTGGATAGAGAAATACGCCACCTTGAACTAAAATACGATGGATGTCACTCACCATAGCGCCACTATAACGAGCAGTATAGCCTTCAGTGCGATGAACGTAGCGGATATACTCTCGCATTGATTCTTCCCACTGCCAAAAATTACCTTCGTTAACGCTATAGACAGAACCATGATTAGGGATGCGGATGTTTTCTTCCGAGAGGATAAATTCCCCTAAGCTGGGGTCAAGGGTAAATGAATGAACACCATTGCCTATAGTATAAACCAGCATTGTGCTCGGCCCATACAGTATATATCCGGCGGCGATTTGTTCCCGTCCGTTGCTCAGGAGATCCGATGCTTGACGATCAATATCATCGCCTTTTTGCTGACGAATAGAAAAGATTGAACCCAAACTGAGATTAGTGTCGGTATTAGATGAGCCATCAATTGGGTCATATAACAAGGTATAACGACCTATAGGGCAGTTTTCTGGGATGTAGTAAGGTTCTTCCATTTCTTCGGAAGCGAGGCGACAGACTAAGCCACTTTGCTTAAACACGGAGATAAATACATCGTTGGCGTAGACATCCATCTTTTTGACAGATTCCCCTTGGATGTTGACGTCTCCAGAAAATCCCAGAACTCCTTCCATTAAACCGGCGCGGCTCAGACGACGAGCCACTAGTTTACCCGCCAGGGCTATACGATTCATCAGCGCGCTCAAATCCTGTGCATCTGGGGAAAAAGTCTTAAATTGTTGGAGTACGTGACGCGATAATGTTGTACAATCACGATCTAAGCTCTTATCTGTAGCATCATTCATAAAAAAATCTAGAGATTCTGGCGCTTGAGTCATTTTTGTTACTCCCTAGCATTGTGCTTGTGAGTTGGATTTATTAATGACAACTTTTGGTTGCTGCCTCTATCTTAGAAAGGTATTTTGATAACTCAAATATGATTTTAGATAAACTAAAGAATTGAAATTTTGGCTTTTGCGTCTGAAAGTTCTCTGAACTCCCGGAACTAAGCTGTTAGTACTTGTATGCCTTTATGAGCAACTATTTTTTGATATGAGGAGTTTTCCTAGCTTACCTAGTTCATGTTTTCTATGGTCTGCCTTACCGCTAAATTAATAATTTCAGTAGGTTTTGACTGCAACTAAAGTTGCTGGCGATTTATCCCACCCCTAGAAGGAGTGGGCTTTCTGCTCTAGTACTTGTCAAATTGAGCAATTAATTTTCCGTCGGTAGAAAAAATATGCTATTATTAATAATCTCCTTTTTTACCCCAACTCCCGCGGCGATTGTCTTCCTTTGGCTTGGCTTTATTGACCCTCAGTTGACGGCCCATCCATTCTGCGCCATCTAACTCAGTGATAGCTGCATCTTCTTGAGCATCTTCCTTCATTTCAACAAATGCAAAGCCTCGCATCCGACCTGTTTCGCGGTCAGTAGGTAAGACCACTCTTGTGACTTGACCATACTCGGCAAATACAGTTCTTAAGTCTTCTTCAGTAGCGCTGTAAGAGAGGTTTCCAACGTAAATAGTCATGTGGATCACGTAATTTGTAACAAAAAGCGATTAGTTCAGCTGGGGAAAGAGATATGAACAAACTGCAAATTTTGCATAGTCTGTTCTGACTCACCCATGGCGGATGTTGTAGGACAGCGATCATCATGCTGGCTTTCGCTTCAACTAAAGATGCCAAGGGGCTGAACCTAGCCATACGCTCACATGATAACTGATTGTGACATTTTTCAAAGTATGGGATTTAACAAACTGTATTAAACTGATGATGCAGGGCAGGCAAATGCCTACCCATAATAGTTTTGTTTAACCTCAATTCTGGTTTAGTCCATTCTTGGATAGGTCTAAATCTCAATCAATAGAAATTTGCTGAGGGCCAGTAGCTTTGCCATTATGGGCTTCACTAGTTGGACTGGTGTGACAAGTAGAATTGATGTGTTTATCCAGCCAGCTTTTGACCGGATCGTCCTTGAGATTGAGTCGCAGCACACCAGAAAAAAATCCCCCCATAAATGAAACTGGGTGCTTGGTTAATTGTTGAAATATTGGTGACAATTCATCAATGAACATATTTGAGAGTCTGCTGTAGTTTTAAATGATCCTAACCTGAAAAACTAGAGACGCAATTGAACGCGTCTCTACAAGGCAATATCTCCCTACTGGATTGGGGTCCTAAGATGCAGGAGATTCAATAGGAAACATACACTTATCAGAATCACATCCACTAGGCCCAACCTCTGTTAATTCACCGGAATCATAGCGACTCAAAACGGTACAGAAATTATCTGTTCTGCGGCGTGCTTTAACTTGTTGAGTTAAACGCTCATAGGTTGACTTGTCTATGGGCTCAAATGGTAAGCGTGGGAATGATTGCAAGTCATCGAACCGGGCTAACAGCGCGGCGGAAATATAGCCTTCATGATTTTGGATGGCTTGATAAATTCGCTGTCCTAACGGTTCAACTTCTTCAGAACGTAGTTCTATTGTTGCTGATGTGTTGTGAGTTACATACCAACGCTGAACTTGGAGGGCAAAGTCAAATTGAGCTAAGGCGGAAAACTGAGAAACATCAATTTCATCTGCTCCTGGTAAGTCAGCCCAAGATACGGATACAGGAATTTCTACTAGCCATTCAGTTACACGGGGGTCAAATGGGTCATTTAGTAAGTTTCCCTGTTCGTCCTTGTCTGATTGGGATGGAATGACGCTGTACCCGTAGTCAATGCAGGCTAGTGCTACTGGGTCATTTTTCCTGAAGGTGATCCGTCGGATAAATCTCTGTGATTTGGGAGGATGCCAACCAGGGCTAGCACCTGTTAATAAAGATTTAGTTCCACTGGGTTGGACGGTGGTACAGCGATTGGGCCGTTTAATGTTGTGGCGATCGCAGTAGTCCCAAACAACCCGGTGTACTGTATCTTTCCAGTAGCTAAGATATTTTGCCTCTTGCTCTTTCCAAGCCAAACCTTGGGGTGTTTCTGGTCTACCTTCAGACCACCAGCGCAACCAGTCTACACCAAAGGCATGAACAAAGAAATCGAATAATCCGGTAAAGGAGACCCCAACAATCGGGTCTAATTCCCGGCTCTTTTGGTAGCGTGGCTCTAAAAATTGATGGTTTAACAGTGCTGCTACAGATAAAGCCCCGGCAGTAAAAGCTTTTTCTTGTTCTTTGTAGTCCTCTGGGTCAATTTGGTTTAAGTGAATTTCTGATAAGTTACAGTGAAAGTTAGAGCCTATGATTTCACCACAGGGGTTTAAGCCATAGCGGTTTAAACGATGTTCTAATTCTTGAGAATCAATCTTTGGGTGATGTTGTTGTATCCATTCTTTGGCTTTTCCTTGATCATAAGCTTGCAGAAAATCTTTTTTTAATTGTGGTGTATTGAGCAAATCACAATTAGCTCTGGCTACGGATTCCCCAGCCCACTGAATAGCACCTTCGCCACTATAGTATTGTTTACGAACAGATTCTATACACTCTTCTAATGTGGGTTGGCGATGAAAAACTCTGGTATGATTAGCCATGCGTAAAGGGTCACGTTCTGGGTCTATGCGCCAGTTACCCTCTTGATCTTGTTGCCAAAGATTATCTTTAGCTGTTGCTGCTAAATTGTCATCAGACTCAAACTGACGCATTCCAGCACTGCGCCGAATATTTCCGGCAACAATTGCAACAGCAGCC
Organism: Anabaena sp. CS-542/02; assembly: GCF_028331085.1. Taxonomy (NCBI): domain Bacteria; kingdom Bacillati; phylum Cyanobacteriota; class Cyanophyceae; order Nostocales; family Nostocaceae; genus Anabaena; species Anabaena sp. CS-542/02. The sequence continues at coordinate 8,264 of NZ_JAQMTM010000104.1, read as the reverse complement.
TGGTCAATCAGCAAACAGCATTCCACGGAGTTTAATTGTCTTCCTATAGCCTTGTTGAGTATAGATGCACACTTTTCATATAGATCTGGTAATTTGACTGGATTAGCTACTCCACCAAAGCCCTTGAGGGGTTCGCCGGTTTTACGTACATTACTGAGGTCAACTATTACCTGTAGTTTGGTGGATAACCTTTCATTTGTGGAGAGTTCCAATAGGGATTTGTAGGATTCTACCCAGCCTTCACGGCTATCTCCCACATAGATGGTAACGGTATTGCCTTCTATGGAGCTTTTAGTATGTTGATCACGTAATCCTGAAGGTATGCTACCAATTTCCCCTTGTACGGTTACATTTAAGTGATTACGGATCACAGGGAGTTGATTGATGTGTTGGGGTTCTATAACCGCACCAGTACCACAGCCCATCATGGCTAAATCCATCATTAATGCAAATGCACTCCAGTCTTGCAGGTTTGTGGATGTGCAATTATAAGCGCCGGAAAAGTTTTTGGATTTGGTCATCCACTCTGTATTACCCTAAGCCACATTGTCGCCAACGTGACTCGGCTTCAGAACCGTGCATGATACTTTCGCATCACACGGCTCCTCAACGATTTGGCTCTTGTCATGAGTACCATCTCGTTTGGTTTTGATGTCGTGGCAGTGCCTATGCAATAGCCGGTAATTTTCGTAGGTGTCTTTTCCTCCTTGAGAGCGAGGAATTACATGGTCTACTTCCATTACATCTCCATCTCTGAAGTACATATTGCATTCTCTACATTTTCCATTTTGCTTTTTCAGCAATTTGGAGACTCTAGTTGGTAGTTCGACGCTTTTTCCTATGCGGGTAACCCAATAGACGAAATCGCCATTATATGGGCTGACTTCTCCCTTGACTTTGACAAATTTCTGGATATGGAAGTCGCCGTGGTAGACAAGATAGAGTGTCTTTCCTTCATTCACGGCACGAAATACCCAGTTTGACCCGTCCTTGGAGCCGAAATATTTCCTGATCCACTGCTTGGTAGATTTGTGGAGATGTCTAGCCTTAGTCCAAGCAATAAGCTTGAGTGTCAGAAGGTGGTCTAGCTCTTTAAAGACTTCAGCACTATTGACTTTAGAGTAGTAGTTACTCCATCCAGTGATGATTGGGTTTAATCCCTTGATTAGCTCTATTTGTGATTGACAAGATTTTAATTTGTCAATTTCATCCGCTAACCTTCGGTAGTGAGCTTGGACTGCCTCTTTACTTGGCTTGATGTAAGTCTTATACCCTAGCGGTTTGCCGTGGGTGTTTTTACCTGTGGCATATTTTCCTACTGAGTATTGGCGGATATTAAAGCCAAGGAAGTCGAAGCCGGAGGTTTCTTCACCCATTGCTTCCAGAGTGTGAGTTATACGAGTTTTTTTCGGTCTAAGTTCTAAACCAATGTCATTAAGAAATTCCTCAATCAGTGCTTTAGCCCTCATAATTACATCCAGCTTGGGATGTAGGATGACAAAATCATCGGCATATCTAACTAAGGTTATTTCTTTCTCGTTATTGTCCTTTTTACCTGGAAGGGTTCGGGCAAATTCCTTGACAATCTTTTCCATTCCGTGTAAGGCGATGTTTGCTAATAGTGGCGAAATTACACCACCTTGAGGGGTTCCTTCGTCAGTTGGAAACCATGCTCCGCTATCATAAAATCCAGATTTCAGCCACGCTTTAATCTGTCTACGGAGTTTAGGAAACGTATTGATTTTATCCAATAGTTTCTTATGGTCGATTTTGTCAAAACATTTTGCAATATCGGCATCTAGAACATATTTGCTCTTTTGCTTGATTGCTACTTTGATACCCTCAATAGCATCCATACAGCTTCTACCAGGTCGGAATCCATAGCTATTAGGCTCAAACTTGGCTTCCCATTCAGGTTCCAAAGCTAGCTTCACAAGTGCTTGTTTTGCCCGTTCTCCGATAGTGGGGATTCCCAAAGGTCTTTTTTCTGTTTTCCCAGGCTTGGGAATCCATACTCTGCGAGTGGGTGTAGATTTGTGGTCTAGCTCTAATGTTTCCACTAGCTTAAATCTGGATTGAGGCGTTAGTGCCTTTTTCCCATCCACTCCCGCAGTATTCTTTCCTTGGTTATCCTGTGTCACCTTGCGGACGGCAAGCATTTTAGCAGACCAGGAATTTAGAAGAGTCTTCTGCAATTTACGCACTGCTTTGACATCTCCCCGTTGAGAGGCTTGATAGATTCTCTTTTGCAACTTGTACACAGTACGTTCTAGCTTGCGCCAGTTCACTTGTGTCCATACCACCATCGGTTTTTCCCGTGTTTTAGTCATTTTCATTGCTTTGTTAAAACTCTATCTTCCAAATCATCGGGAATCTGTCAGCGTATCCATGCCCATTACAGGCAGGCATTTGCTTCTGATTCCATCTCCTCCTGTTAGGGCTTGCGGATTGGTTCCTACTCTAAAATCGACCTTTTAGAGAGCCACTAACCGGATTACTTCGTTCCGTATAACCTTTTGTTTGAGTGTTTAGGACGGTACTACTCAGCCGGAGACAGGAAAGCGTGACCTTTATGGAGGCACTTTCGGGTTCCTATGCGTCTCAGTGTCTTTTGACCGCAGCGTATCAACCATTCTTTTCGCTACTTACTGGGTTACGACTGTTCAGACGTACCTTTACTTTCGTTGTCCATGCACTCTTGCTCGCTGGGATTCACCTCATGGTTTGGTGTTACCAGCTTTTTTCCCCGCTTTACCCTTTGATAACCAGTCGCTAGGTAGGGGAAATGCTTTCACTCCCACGCTTGGAGGATAGGACTTTGTGATGACTACATCACATCACCTACAAGGTTATACAGTTATCAAGGTTCGGTTATCCGCACATTACTTACTCGGTTATCCGCTTGGGTATTTGTAACGGATTTTTAAGAACCTAGTGAGTCATCTCAAGGCTAAGAATTAGCTGAAAGCCTTTTCTAGAGCCAGTTTCGACTCAACGAATCACACACCACCCACCCATAACCAGCGTCCACTGGGTAAGGCCTTGAGGTGGCGTTGCATATTTTCTAGGGTGGCAATCTCGTCTGGGTTAAGCTTCCCTAATTCGATGATCCCCTCAAGGGTGCGATCGCATACCTCGTCCCATGTTTCCCTCAGCCCTGCCTTTGTCAGACGGCTGTAGGTTCTAAAAAATACAGGATTAGCAGCTGGCGCTGTTTCTGGGAACTCTGCACTCTGACGTATTCTTTCTAGTTCTCGAACCATAATCAAGTCTTGTAGCTTGCTAACAGATTATGACTATACGCTAACTAGATTTTGGATGAAAGATTGCCAAATTTTCCACTTTGCGCTACTCACCCTGGTGTACTAATAATAACTTACATTTAGAATGTATAATTTAATTCGCTTTGATTGGTATTGGTTTGATACTAAGTTATGGTCAAAAACTCATTCTCGTTAATTATCTGGATTTTCTTCGAGAAAATCCAGATAATGGATCTGTACCCCCAACCCAGTTAAAATCACTAATGCGGATGCTGAAACCGCCTAATTCCACTATTGGGTTATAACGCAAAGTGATGCCATAGGTACGGCGGCTATATTCTAAAATATAGTCTGTGCTAGTTTCTCTACCAGTTTCCAAGTTAATTGCTGTTTGTAGGCCTAAAAGAAATGGCCCATAAATTTGCACCTGAGCGCCAACACTTAGTACTTTATTATCAACTGAGCGGTCAAACAAAAAGGGTGACAGCCCGCTATTTGATCCCTGAGAATAAGTCACGTTGAAAGCCGTATAGTCTAAATAGGGGCGAGAGAAATTACCAAACTGCCCGACCAAACCGACTGCGGCGGTCAGGGTGCTTTGATTTTGGTTATTAGTATAATAAGTATGTGTACCTGTGACACTGGCAATTGTCTGTACGTAAGGGACTACGGGGTTGGGGGTATATCGTAATCCCTCTGTAGAAGTAGGTGGTAATGGTTTACCTTGCCATAGTAAAAACCCCCGACTGAGGCTTGCACTAGCTTGTAAGCGACCAAGGGTAATACGATTATTGTTACCCTGGGCTGCTAGCAAGTCTAGGCGGTCGGTGTTGGCATTGATATATTGTACGCCAGCCTGATAGTTGAGGTTAACACCACTGTTACCTAAAGGAATCACAGGAGAGGTAATCAGACCACCAAGACTGCTCTGGACAGTTTGAAAGCCAAGAGAGCCATTATACAGGCGATCGCGGTAGCTATATTCTAGATTTAATACGTGAGGATTAACATTGCCTAATATTTGGCGCATGCGCAAACCAACCTGCAAATTTTCCTCTAAATTGTTTAAATTGGTTAACTCACCCGCACCTTCTAGTGTTAACCCTGGGTTTAAAACAGCATTTAAACTGGTCTTGACACCAAACAAGGCAGCTAAATCATCTGTACCCCCTTGCAAGGCTTTTTGCACAAACAACTGAGGGATGATTCTCCAACGTACCTGCTGGGTATCAACAGGTGTGAAACCCCGTTCTACAAATAAACCACCCCGCTTATCCCCATCAAAACCTGGAGACACTAGAAATGGTGAGGCGTCGCGTTCAAAACTGTCAATAGTTTGTTTATCTACGGGAATTGGTAAAGAGACTTTTTGGTCAAAAACTAAACGCTGTCCGCGTGTAGTAATAGTTTCTTTAAAAGAAGACTCCCTGATAGAAGTAACTTGAGATGCACGTAACTCTAATTCTGGGGGTGAAAAGGGGTCGTTAGTAATTCGCACATCGAAAGCTTGCCAACCTCGCGGATAAAACAAAATCCGTTCAGCTTCAAACCGCAGTCTCCTGACCTCACCTCCGGTTGTGGGTAAGGTGATGTTCCTCGCTTGTATACCACCTAATGTGAACTCAATACCCCCTGGGCTAGTGATTTCAGACAGGGGCTGATTTCTTCTGACTCTATCGCTTACAGGAGCCTCAATTCCAACCGGTCTAACATTACTGGATGAAAAAGCGAAATCTTGTTGGGCTGAGGGTGTAAAAATCTCCCCGCTGCCATTTTCTATTTCCCCATTGTCCTGGATAAAATTATAGGTAAAGCGTTCTCCGCGCAAGACTTGATCTCCTCGTGTTAAGGCCACATTACCAGAACCCACAGCGATCAAGTTATCTAAATTTACTTGCAGGCGGTCAGCATCCAACACAGCCCCATCAAATCGGACTACTACATTACCTTCAGCGGTGACAATTCGCCGGATTTGATCATACTCCTGCCTGTCTGAGATGACTTCTATGGTTCTTTGTCTAGCTAAAGATGTAGGTGACCGAAATTCTATGGTAGAGGGATTCGAGGTTTGGCTACTGGGGTGACGAGACTTCAGCAGTAGCGTATTTTGTACGGGACGAAAAATTGCTGTATAATTTGTGTCATAAAATGAAATAATATTAGTTTCCTGCGCTTGTGGAGTTGCTTTAGCCCCTGCAACTGGCACATTGGGTTTAGTGTTAGGCGCTTGCAACTGCTGTGGGGAATTAGCAAATGTCTGGGGCTTACCCAAACAAGCAGCACTCTGAGAAGGGGTGAAAGTTTCTGATGTATTGGGTGTGTCTAGACTTTTGGCAGTGGACTGATGCCCAGCAGAAGATGTAGTATCTCTTACATGGAAAAATTGTGGAGTTTCCTCTGGTGGTGGGGATGCTGGTTTGTGTCCTTGGGGATTTTTTTGATTGGTGATCAATGGGAGAAACTGATTGTCACTAGCACAGGAAATAGAATTTGCTGATGATACCACTTGGAGAATGGTAGGAGGGGGTGGAGGTAAGGGAACTGGATGAAGCATATCTACGGCACATCAAGCTAACAATTGAACTATCCTGGCTTGGAAAAAGCAGGATTCTTCCCTTTCGGGCTTTGACTGACGAAATCAGGTTTCATCCCGGATTTTGGACACAGGGGTTCTCAGGCTCCCAGTCAGTTTTCTGATGGCCAATTAATAGTCGGAAGGATCAATTATAGGTTGATCTTCCGACTTTTGCTTTTTGCCTGAATATTAGGAAGCTGATTCAGAGAAAGTGCTGGTGTTTTAGGTCTTCGGAGAGTTTTGACACTTTGCCACTACCATCTCAACATTAATGTAATCATTAATGATTCAGGCAGATGTAGGCTCTCCTAGAACCGGTTTAGCACTTCCCCTCAAAGTCAATAATTGGTGGCTAATTGGTGGCTATTTTACTCTAAATCCTGGCGTCCGGGGTTACGGGCTGGATCGTTGGACAAAAATCCAAAGACAAAGATAGCCACAAAAAAGGCAACAACAATATAAACAGCGATTTTTAAAGTCACCATACAAGTATCTCCAAAAGGTGTGAGAAATAAAGTTTCTCTCTTGTGTATGTGCTATACAGCAAAGATAACTACTTTATATTATCGAAATCTCGCCCCTTTTTGAGATCAGTTTGAGTCGTAAATGTCCGTTAGATGTTTTCTGATAGTTACCAGGGATGGGGGAGTATTAACTTACCTGTGCTATGATGTCACTAAATCCTTGTTAACTCGACTTTTGATGACTCTTGCAGGTATACCTACGGCTACAGAATAGGGGGGGGATGTCTTTGTTGACAACTGATGCTGCGCCAATAACACTACCTTTACCAATGGTAACCCCATCTACTACCGTTACCCCATGCCCTAGCCAACAGTCATCTTCAATCACTATTCCCTGACGGGTTACTCCTTGGTGTTTTATCGGTTGTGTTAGAGAAGTAAATTTGTGGCTGTTGGCATATATTCCCGAATGGGATGCTATCATGCAATACTTGCCAATTTTGATATTTCCTGGGCCAGCAATACAAACATTAGGAGCGATAAAGGTTTCATCACCAATAGATATACAAGTGTTATCCAAACACCCAATATCAACGTAACGCTCAATGGCTACTCCATTTCCTAGACAAATTTTATTATTTGGGTGTCCTTGGCCATCCAGGCGTACACCTTTAAAAATATATACACCATTGCCGATTTCAATGGCAGAAGCGCCCAGAAATTCCACCCCATCTTGAATATAAATTGGTTTTCCCATGTGCTAAAAAATCTGAGGATATACCAGATTTCTGAGTTTGGAACCAAAGGCACCAAAGGCAATAGTGGGAATATTTCCTAATAAGGTTGTGAGCAATAGTTCTTGTAGTCTTTGCAACTTAGAGGTATATTGCTTGTTGTTCATGGTTAAATATCTCTGAATGGAATTTTTCACAAGTATTGAATACCTCTTGAGAGGTAAGCCTGCTTTTAGTAGTCGGAGTGACACTGAATAGTATTAAAATGATCCCGTTTATTTTTAGGGCTAGAAAATATGTTCCCAATTATGAGTTATGCTCATAGGTACATAGAAAACTAATTTCTAATTTTGACTAACTGGAAATCATGGGTAATGTTGACTCTAGGTTAGTTCACATCAGTTACTACAGTAAAATTTATCCTATCTACTAGACTCAGTAATACAGCAGGTTACACACATGAATCTGTATTTGCTCTGAATGCAAGCTGCTTTAGCTCTGCTACTGTTGAGGGTTTTTGCATTCAAATCCCTTCCTATCAAACACTAAGTTTGAGCAGCTTCTTGTTAAGATAATTACTGTCCTGAATTATGATAAATTTTGCAGATAACCTTTAACCAAATTCACCACAAGTGTTGAATGTCGTTACAAAACTTTACATATTTAAGTATAGTAGTCTTATCAAGGGTAAAAATGTCAGCATTTCATAATATTTTCCATCCAATGAACATAACTGATTTGTTGACACATACAAGCCTGAAGATAGCGGAATTTATCTAACATCTTTTCTCCCCATTCTTTCGGAACAGATACAAGTTGTAAAATTAGATAAGCAATGAGACTAGCATAGATTTGGATAGCAATACCATTAACATTTTTGGTAATTAATCGATCTAGTTTTAAGTGCATCTTTAAAAATTTCCATAACAGTTCAACTACCCACCGTAAACGATATAGCAACCGCCAAGGTAATTTAAGCATAAACTAGAAGTAATCCCTTTTCATGTGAAGCGATCGCTTGCTATAGGTATATGCCCAAGTCGTACAGTTACGACCTTCGTCAAAAGGTCATCCAAGCTATTGAACGCGATGGTTTGAAGAAAACTCAAGCCAGTCAAATGTTTAATATTAGTCGCAACACCATTACCCTATGGTTGAAGCGAAAAACGGAAACGGGGGACTTCCAAGCCTTGCCTAATCGGCGTCCTGGGAATGGTCACAAAATTAC